>CAXSEJ010000162.1:0-6193 GCA_964236395.1 uncultured Rhizobacter sp. | reverse complement strand
ATGCGGCAGCGTTCGGCTGCGAGCACACGGTATGGCGCACTGGCTCGCAGATGCCTGCTAGATCATCGCTGCCGGGTCGCCGCCTTCGCTGGCGAAGCGGGTCACCTGGCGTGCCACGACGAACGCGGCCGAACCGGGCTCCAGCTGCAGGCGGTCGCGCAGCGTGAGCCACTCGCTGCGCGGCATCTCGACGTCGATGTAGCCGTCGCCGTCGCCGTCGCCGCGCTTGAACTCGAGCCGCGTGTTCGGCCCGACCGTGAGCGCCTGGACGAGCGTGACCGGCAGGGCGCCGTCTTCGGCCACCGCCGTCACTCGCAATTCGTGCGGCCGGACGTAGGCGACGGGGCGCGAGCCGTCGGCGCCGGCCGCGCCCTGCAGCCGGTTCACGTCACCGAGGAACTGCAGCACGAAAGGCGTCGCCGGGCGGTCGTAGACCTCGTCGGGCGTGCCGTCCTGCTCGATCCGGCCCTGGTTCATGACGACGATGCGGTCGGCGACCTCCATCGCCTCTTCCTGGTCGTGGGTGACGAAGACGCTGGTCACGTTCATCTCGTCGTGCAGGCGGCGCAGCCAGCGGCGCAGCTCCTTTCGCACCTTGGCGTCGAGCGCGCCGAAGGGCTCGTCGAGCAGCAGCACCTTGGGCTCGACGGCGAGCGCGCGGGCGAGCGCGATGCGCTGGCGCTGGCCGCCCGAGAGCTGGTGCGGGTAGCGGTCGGCGAGCTTGTCGAGCTGCACGAGGTGGAGCAGCTCGGCGACCTTGGCCCGGATCGCGCCGTCGCTCGGGCGCGTGTCGCGCGGGCGCACGCGCAGGCCGAAGGCGACGTTCTCGAACACCGTCATGTGGCCGAAGAGGGCGTAGTGCTGGAACACGAAGCCGACCCGG
The DNA here is from genome assembly GCA_964236395.1 of uncultured Rhizobacter sp. Lineage (GTDB taxonomy): Bacteria > Pseudomonadota > Gammaproteobacteria > Burkholderiales > Burkholderiaceae_C > Schlegelella_A. The sequence continues at coordinate 5,310 of CAXSEJ010000162.1, read as the reverse complement.
CGCTCGCGCACGCCGGTGCCGGTGGCATCTTCGCCGTGGAAGTGCACGCTGCCGGAATCGGGCACCTCCAGGCCGGCGATGATGCGCAGCAGCGTGGTCTTGCCCGAGCCGGAGGGGCCGAGCAGCGCGACCAGCTCGCCGGCCGGGATGTCGAGGTTGAGGTCGTCGCAGACGACGGTCGCGCCGAAGCGCTTGTGCAGGTGGCGGACTTCGATGCTCATCGCGTTCCCGCCAGTGCACCGGCCGCGCCGCGCCGCTCGACGAAGTACTTCAGCGCCAGCGTGACGAGCGCGAGCAGGGCCAGCAGCGAGGCGACCGCGAAGGCAGCCGCGAACTGGTACTCGTTGTAGAGGATCTCGATGTGCAGCGGCATGGTGTTGGTCTGGCCGCGGATGTGGCCGGAGACGACGCTGACGGCGCCGAACTCGCCCATCGCGCGGGCGTTGCAGAGGATCACGCCGTAGAGCAGGGCCCACTTCACGTTGGGCAGGGTGACGCGGCTGAAGATCTGCCAGCCGCCGGCGCCGAGCACGCGCGCCGCCTCCTCCTGCTCGGTGCCCTGCGCCTGCATGAGCGGAATGAGCTCGCGCGCCACGAACGGAAAGGTGATGAAGACGGTGGCGAGCACGATGCCCGGCAGCGCGAAGATCACCTTCAGGTCGTGGTCGCGCAGCCACTCGCCGAACCAGCCCTGCAGGCCGAAGACGAGCACGAAGACGAGGCCGGCGATGACCGGGCTCACCGAGAACGGCAGGTCGATGAGGGTGAGCAGCACGTTCTTGCCGCGGAAGTCGAACTTGGCGATCGACCAGGCCGCGGCGACGCCGAAGGCGAGGTTGAGCGGCACCGAGACGGCGGCCGCGATGAGGGTGAGCCTGATCGCCGAGACGGCGTCGGGATCGGTGATCGCGGCCAGGTAGACCGAGACGCCTTTCTTGAACGCCTCGAAGAACACGGCGGCGAGCGGCACGAACAGGAACAGGGCCAGGAAGGCGAGCGCCACGCCGATGAGCAGGCGGCGCAGCCAGGCTGGCTCGGTGGTGGCGCCCGTCACCGGAGCGGAGTCGGCCGGGCGCCAGGCCGCCTCAAGCCCGGCCGCGCCCCCTTGGGGAGCAGCGACCGCAGGGAGCGTGGGGGCGCTGTCTGTCACCTGCCCTGCCTCGACCGCGTCCATGCCTGCAGGCCGTTGATCACCAGCAGCAGGGCGAACGAGGCCACCAGCATCACCACCGCGATGGCGGTCGCGCCGGCGTAGTCGTACTGCTCGAGCTTGGTGATGATGAGCAGCGGCGTGATCTCGGAGACGAGCGGCAGGTTGCCGGCGATGAAGATCACCGAGCCGTACTCGCCGAGGGCGCGGGCGAAGGCAAGCGCGAAGCCGGTGACGAGCGCCGGCGTGACGAACGGCAGGATCACGCGCAGGAAAGTCTGGCCGCGGCTGGCGCCGAGGATCGCCGCCGCTTCCTCGATCTCCTTCGGCAGGTCTACGAGCACCGGCTGCAGCGTGCGCACGACGAAGGGCAGGCCGATGAAGGTGAGCGCCACGAACACGCCCACCGGCGTGAAGCTGACCTTGAACGGCAGCCACTGGCCGATCCAGCCGTTGTTCGCGTAGAGCGCCGTCAGCGCGATGCCGGCGACTGCGGTCGGCAATGCGAACGGCAGGTCGACCAGCGCATCGACGAGGCGACGGCCGGGAAAGTCATAGCGCACCAGCACCCAGCAGACGATCAGACCGAACACCGCGTTGACCAGCGCGGCGGCGAAGGAAGCGGCGAAGGTGAGCCGGTACGAGGCCAGCACGCGCGGCGCGGTCACGGCGTCCCAGAACGCCGGCCAGGTCATCGTGAACGTCTTCAGGAACGCCGCCGACAGCGGCACCAGGACGATCAGCGCGATATAGAACAACGTGAAGCCGAGCGCCAGGTCGAAGCCCGGCAGCACGGTGTGGCGCTTGAGCAGCGCACGCGAGAGGAGCATGCGCGTGTGCCGCAGCCGCCGAGGGATCGCTGGGCTACTTCTTCGCCGCGGCGAGGATCTGGTCGTAGATCCCGCCGTCGTCGAAGTGCTCCTTCTGCGCCTTGGTCCAGCCGCCGAAGACCTCGTCGATGGTGAAGGTGGCAACCTTCGGGAAGTCGTTGCCGTACCTGGCGAGCAGCGCCACCGAGCGCGGCCGGAGCTGGTGCTTGGCGGCGATCTCCTGGGCCGTGTCGGTCCACAGAAACCTGAGGTAGGCCTCGGCCTCCTTCCTCGTGCCCTTCTTGTCGACCACCTTGTCGATCACCGCGACCGGGTTCTCGGCCAGGATCGTCGACTTCGGGTAGACGACCTCGAAGCTGTCGCCGAACTCGGCCTTGATGAGGTTGACCTCGCTCTCGAAGGTGCAGAGCGCGTCGCCGATGTTGCGTTGGGCGAAGGTGGTCGTGGCGGCCCGCCCGCCGCCGTCGAACACCGGCACGTTGGCGAATATCTTGCGCACCAGCTCGCGAGCCTGCGCCGGCGTGCCGCCCGCCTTGATCACCGAACCCCAGGCGGCGACGTAGGTGTAGCGGCCGTTGCCCGTGACCTTCGGGTTCGGAATCACGACGCTGACGCCGGGGCTGGCCAGGTCGGGCCAGTCCTTGATTCCCTTGGGGTTGCCCTTCCTGACCAGGATCACGGTCACCGACGTGGTCGGCGCCGAGTTGTTCGGCAACCGCTTGGCCCAGTCTTCCGGGAGCAGCTTGCCGCGCGACGCGAGCACGTCGATGTCGCTCGACTGGTTCATCGTGACGACGTCGGCCTCGAGGCCGTCGAGCACCGCGCGCGCCTGCTTGCTCGAGCCGCCGTGCGACTGGTTGATGGTCAGCTCCTCGCCGCCCTGCTGCTTCCAGGCACGCAGGAACGCCGGGTTGATCTCCTTGAAGAACTCGCGCGACACGTCGTAGCTCACGTTGAGCAGCGTCGGGCCGGCCGCGTGCGCCTGCGGCAGCGAGAGCAGGCCGAGCGACAGTGCGGCCGTTGCCGCCATTGCGGCCATCAAGCGGCGACGTTGCGGCGCGCGGAGAAAGCGGAAATGGGTGTTCATGAGAAGACGCTCGTGTCGGGGGCGAAGCCTCCGATCTTAGGATGGCGCGCCGCGGGTCAAAGACCGAAAGGTGCTTTGCTCATGCCGAGGCAGGCCACGGCGCGCACTCGGGTGGCCAGGTCGGCCGGCAGGTCGCCGTGGTCGGCCGGGCCGCCCTCGCCAGCGAGGGCGCTGCGGATCAGCCGCGCCGCCGTAGCGTGGTGCGGCGCAACCGGGCCGACGAACTGCAGCACGTCGCCCCGCGCGAGCAGCAGCGTCGGGAAGTTCTCGACGTCGAGGTCGCCCAGCCGGTCGGCTTCGTCCTCGACGTCGACCCAGGTGAAGTCGGCCTGGCCAGCGAACTCGGCTGCCAGGGCGTCGAAGGTCGGCCGGTAGTCGCGGCAACTGCCACACCAGGCGGCGCACAGGCAGGCGACCAGGAGGCGCGGCGCAGCGTCGATCGACCCTGGGGTCGCGGTCACGATTTCAGGCGTCGACGTGCAGCATGTCGTGGATCTCGTGCTCGTGCGTCGCCGGGCCGTCGAGGTTCACCGTCTGCCACCCGCTGTCGTAGGCGACGACGCGAAAGCGGCGCATCGGCATCATCCCGTGGGAGGTGGGAAAGAGGGCGTACACGTCTTCGCCGCGCTCGATCGCCGCCACCACCTCGGCCGCCTCGGCGATCTGCGGCTCGGTGTGCCATTCGTTGGTTTCGGTGTTCACCGGCCCCCATTCGACCCCGGTCACGCGCCCGTCGTCGTCGAGACGGACCTTGGCCACGGCATGCACTTTCATCGTTCGCTCCCCAGGCAAAGGATCAGTATGCCGCGCCTGTGCGTGCGGCATGGCTCACTCGCCGGTGCGCATCCACTCGGCGGCGCGCTCGGCGATCATCAGCGTCGGCGAGTTGGTGTTGCCGCTGGTGATGGCCGGCATGACGCTGGCGTCGACGACGCGCAGGCCCTCGAGACCATGAACGCGCAGGCGCGCGTCGACGACGGCCATCGGGTCGGCCGCCGGGCCCATCTTCGCCGTGCCCACCGGATGAAAGATCGTCGTGCCGATGTCGCCGGCCAGTTTCGCCAGGTCGTCGTCGCTCTCGAACTGCGGCCCCGGCCTGATCTCGCGCGGCTTGAAGGGCGCCAGCGCCGGCTGGCCGACGATGCGGCGCGTGAGGCGCAGGCTCGCGGCGGCAACGTGCCGGTCGGCGTCGCTCGTGAGGTAGTCGGGCGAGATGCGCGGCGGCCTGGCGGCGTCGGCCGAGCCGATGCGCACGTGGCCGCGGCTGGTCGGGTTGAGGTTGCACACGCTTGCCGTGAAGGCGTCGGTGCGGTGCAGCGGCTCGCCGAAGGCGTCGAGCGAGAGCGGCTGGACGTGGTATTCGAGGTTGGCGTGCGCCTGCTCGGGGCCGCTGCGGGTGAAGGCGCCCAGCTGCGACGGCGCCATGCTCATCGGGCCGCTTCGCTTCCAGGCGTACTGCAGGCCGATCATCGCCTTGCCCCACGGCGACGACGCCATGGTGTTGAGCGTGCGTGTGCCCTGCACGCCGAAGATGGCGCGGATCTGCAGGTGGTCCTGCAGGTTTTCGCCGACGCCGGGCAGGTCGTGGCGCACGGCGATGCCGTGGCTGCGCAGCAGCTCCGCCGCGCCGATGCCCGAGAGCTGCAGGATCTGCGGCGTGCCGATCGCGCCGGTCGCGAGCACGACCTCGCCGCCGTCGCGCAGGCGGGCGACGACGGGCTCGCCGCCACCGGCCGGTTCGACCACCACGGCCCGCGCCCGCCGGCCGTCGAAGGCGATGCGGGCGATGTGTGCGCCGGTCCAGAGCTGCAGGTTGCGCCGGCCGATGACCGGTCGCAGGAACGCCTTGCTCGCGTTCCAGCGGATGCCGCTGCGCTGGTTCACGTCGAAATAGCCGACGCCTTCGTTGTCGCCGCGGTTGAAGTCGGCCGTGGCCGGGATGCCGGCCTCGACGCAGGCGGCGGCGAACGCGTCGAGCACCGGCCACGACAGCCGCTGCCTCTCGACACGCCACTCGCCGCCGGCGCGCGCGCCGGTGCGGTCGAACCCCGGCGCGGCGTGGAACTCGGAGGCGCCGGCGTGGAAGTCCTCGTGCTTGAGGAAGAAGGGCAGGCACTCGTCCCAGCTCCAGCCCGGGTTCGCGCCGTGACCGTCGCCGGCGCCCCAGCCGTCGTAGTCGCGGGCCTGACCGCGCATGTAGATCATGCCGTTGATGCTGCTCGAGCCGCCCAGCACCTTGCCGC
>CAXSEJ010000161.1:0-6226 GCA_964236395.1 uncultured Rhizobacter sp. | reverse complement strand
TCGGCTACACCGGCATCGTCAGCTTCGCGCACACGATGTTCTTCGGCATCGGCGCGTACGGCGTGGCCATCGCCGCCTCGCGGCTCGGCGCGACCTGGCCGGCGCTCGCGCTCGGCATCGTCGCGGCGCTGGCCACCTCGCTCGTGCTCTCGGTCGTGATCGGCCTTTTCAGCCTGCGCGTGCGCGCGATCTTCTTCGCCATGATCACGCTGGCGGTCGCCTCCGCTTTCGCCACGCTCGCCTCGCAGCTGTCCGACTTCACCGGCGGCGAGGACGGCCTCACCTTCAAGGTGCCGGAAGCGCTCCAGTCGGCGACCACCTACGCCGGGCAGACCTTCCTCGGCGCCGCCGTCGACGGCCGGCTGGTCAGCTACTACCTGGTGTTCACGGTGGCGCTGGTGCTCGTGCTGCTGCTCATCCGCATCGTCAACTCGCCGTTCGGGCGCGTGCTGCAGGCCATCCGCGAGAACGACTTCCGGGCCGAGGCGATCGGCTACCGCACGGTCGTGTACCGAACGATCGCGAGCGTGGTCTCGGCGCTGTTCGCGACCCTCGCCGGCGTGCTGCTCGCGCTCTGGCTGCGCTACAACGGCCCCGAGACCACGCTCTCCTTCGAGATCATGCTCGACGTGCTCCTCATCGTCGTGATCGGCGGCATGGGCACGATGTACGGCGCGGTCATCGGCAGCGCGCTGCTGGTGCTGGCGCAGAACTACCTGCAAGACCTCATGAAGGTGGGCGCCGGAGCGGTACGGAACGTGCCGGTGCTGAGCCAGATCGTCTCGCCGGAGCGGTGGCTGCTGTGGCTCGGTCTGCTGTTCGTCCTCTCCGTGTATTTTTTTCCGAGCGGCGTGGTCGGCCGGCTGCGCGCATCGCGTCGGCGGAGGTCAACGCCGGACGGGTGAGTCCGTTGAAAGAAGACTGTTCCAGGAGAGACGCCATGCGGGCACCGTTTCGATTCTTCGCCCTCGTCGCACTGCTGAGCGGCGCCACGGCCGCGCTCGCCGAGCAGGCGAGCACGCTCACCAACGTGCACCTGCGCGCGGGTCCCGATCGCGAGTACCCCGTGGTCGTGGTGCTGCCGCCGAACGTGCGCGTCGAGGTGCTCGGCTGCGTCGACGATTACCAGTGGTGCGACGTGGACAGCGGCTACGACCGCGGCTGGGTCTTCGCCGGCAACCTCGGCATGCCGTACGAGAACCGGCGTGTCCCGCTGCTCGGCTACGGCGCCGCGATCGGCGTGCCCATCGTCGTCTTCTCCTTCAACCGGTATTGGGACGACCACTACCGTCAACGCTCGTGGTACCGGGACCGCTATCGCTGGGAGAGCCGGCCGAACCGCTACCGTGAACCCGACCGCTTCTATCCGGGCCGACCGGGCTTCGTGCGCCCGGGTCGTCCCGACGACCGCCTGCCGGGCCGGCCGGATGGCCGGGATCGCCCGGATCGCGGCGACAGAGGGGATCGGGCCGACCGTGGGGACCGCGCTGACCGCGCTGACCGTGGCGATCGAGGCGATCGAGGCGACCGCCCCGGCCGCCCCGACTACCGTCCGCCCGACCGGCCGGAGACGCGTCCGCCGGTCGTGACGCGGCCGCCCGATGGCGGCCATTCTCCCGGCGGTCATGCGGGTGGGGCTGGCAACGACGGCGGTGGGCGCTCGGGTGGCGGCCGTTCTCCGCCGGTGCTCGGCAACGGCGAGAGCCCGGCCGGCGGCCCGGCCGGCGGCGGGCGCTAGCGCCGGCGGGCGATGGCGCTCCAGGCGATGAGCGCCAGCAGCGCCGCCTGCAGCGGCAGGCGGAGCACGAGCGCCCAGTGGCTCACGCCGAACAGCTCGGGCCGCTGCAGCATGTAGAGGTGGGCCGGCGTCACGGCCAGCGTCAGCGCGAACAAGCCCATGCCGGCGGCGCGCCGCGTCGGCGGCCAGAGCAGCCCGGCGGCGCCGAGCAGCTCGAAGACGCCGCTCACCAGCACGGCGGCGCGTGGCCAGGGCAGGCTCGGCGGCACGATGCGCATCTCGAGGTCGGTGGCGAGGAAATGAGCCGCGCCGCCGATCACGAACCACAGGAACACGATCGCCAGGCCGACGCTGCGTGCCCGCGTGCCTGCACCCTCGCCCCGTATCATCCGCGGCCACCTGACATGCCCCAAGAGTACCGAAGAGCTGATCAAGGCCGCCTCGGCGGTTCGCTCGCGCCGATGCCGATCTCGGTGCTGGTCGGCTTCGGCCTTGCCATCCTGACGGTCCTGGTCACGTCATGGCTGGCCTTCGACTCGCTGCACGACCGCGCGCGAGTCGCCAGCGGCATCTCCCGCACCTACGGCGTCATCCTGCGCCTGGAGGACCTCGTCTCCAGCCTGAAAGACGCGGAGACCGGACAGCGCGGCTTCCTGCTCGTGGGCACCGAGGACTACCTGGAGCCCTACAACGCGGCGCGCGCTGCCTTGCCCGGTGACGTGCAGGCGCTTTACGGGCAGCTGCGCAACAGCCCGCAGCAGTTGCGCCGTCTCGACGCGCTGGCGCAGCAGATCGACGAAAAGCTCGCCGAGCTGGCCGAGACGATCGTCCTGCGCCGTCGCGGCGACATCGAGGCCGCCACCGTGCTGACGCGTACCGGCCGCGGCAAGGTCACCATGGATCGCCTGCGTGCGATCGTCGCCGAGATGGAAAGCCAGGAGCGCAGCGCCCTGGCGCAGCAGCAGGCCGAGTGGCAGCGCACGGCGACGTACTCGACGGGCGTCGTCCTGGCCGGCTCTGCGTTGCTGCTGGCGATGATCCTGCTGGCCGCCTGGTCGACCGCCCGCAACCACCGGCATCGCGAGACCGACGCCTGGATGCAGCGCGGCCACGCGCTCCTGGCCGAGCGCTTGCAGGGCGACCAGCGTCTCGACTCGCTTGCCGACAAGGTGCTGGCCTTCCTCGGCGATTACCTCGGCGTCCAGGTCGCCGCCCTGTACAGCGACGAAGGCGGCGGCCGCTACCGGCGCGTCGGCGGCTACGCGCTCCCGGCCGGCGTGCCGGCGCTGGTGCAGGCCGGCGACGGGCTGCTCGGCCAGGCGGCCCGCGACCGCCGGCCGCTGCACGTGCGCGACGTGCCCGAAGGCTACCTGCCCGTGAGCTCGAGCCTCGGCCAGGCGCGCGCGACGGAGCTGCTGATCGCGCCGGCCCGGATCGACGGCGCGGTGCAGGCGCTGCTCGAGCTCGGCTTCCTGCGCCGCCTCGTGCCGGCCGACCTCGACTTCATGGCCCGCGTCTCCGAATCGATCGGCGTCGCGGTTCGGGCCGCGAAGGACCGCAACCGGCTGGAGGAACTGCTCGGGGAAACGCAGCGGCAGTCGGAGGAGCTGCAGGCGCAGCAGGAAGAGCTGCGCGTCAGCAACGAGGAGCTCGAGGAGCAGGGCCGGGCGCTGAAGGAATCGCAGTCGTCGCTCGAGGCGCAGCACGCCGAGCTCGAGGCGAGCACGGCGCAGCTCGAAGAGCATTCCCGTCTGCTCGAGGACCAGAAGGAGGTCCTGACGAGCTCCGAGGCGGCGCTCGCCGGCAAGGCCGCCGACCTCGAGCGAGCCAGCCAGTACAAGAGCGAGTTCCTCGCCAACATGAGCCACGAGCTGCGCACGCCGCTCAACTCCACGCTCATCCTGGCCAAGCTCCTCGCCGACAACAAGGAGGGCAACCTCACCGAGGAGCAGGTGAAGTTCGCCCGGACCATCCACTCGGCGGGCAACGACCTGCTGGTGTTGATCAACGACGTGCTCGATCTGTCCAAGATCGAGGCCGGAGCGGCCGAAGTCTCGGCCGAGCGCGTCGGCCTGACGCGCCTGCTCGAGGGCCTCAGCCGCAGCTTCGCGCACGTCGCCGGGGAGAAGGGCCTCGCCTTCTCGGCCGCGATGATGCCGGGCGCGCCCGACCGCATCGAGACCGACGGGCAGCGGCTGCTCCAGATCCTGCGCAACCTGCTTGCCAACGCCATCAAGTTCACCGACTCGGGCGAGGTGACGCTCCGGGTGGCGGCCGGCGCGGAAGAGACCGTCGAGTTCACGGTGCGCGACAGCGGCATCGGCATCGATGCCGACAAGCACGCCCTCGTGTTCGAGGCCTTTCGCCAGGCCGACGGCAGCACCCATCGCAAATACGGCGGCACGGGGCTCGGGCTGTCGATCTCGCGCGATCTGGCCGGCCTGCTCGGCGGCACCATCGGCCTGCAGAGCGAGCGCGGCCAGGGCAGCGTCTTCACCCTGACGCTGCCGCTCGTCTACCGTGCGCCGGAGGCGCCGGCACCGAAGCGCATCGGCCAGGCGAGCGCGTCGCCCTCGAAACCGACCGCGCCCCTGCCTGCACCGACGCCGGCACCCGTGCCAGCGATGTCCCGGAGCGGCAAAGGCCTGTCGCCCCCGTCCCGGGCGGTGCCGGCCGACGACCGCGACCGGCTGACAGCGGCCTCGCGCACCATCCTCGTCATCGAGGACGACGTGCGCTTCGCCGCCATCCTGCAGGACCTCGCGCACGAGAAAGGCTTCGCCTGCGTCGTCACCCACTCGGCCAACGACGGCGTCGCGGCGGCGGTGCGATTTCGGCCGAGTGCCATCCTGCTCGACGTGAACCTGCCCGACTACTCCGGCCTCGGCGTGCTCGACCAGCTCAAGCGCAACCGGCAGACGCGGCACATCCCCGTGCACGTCGCTTCGGTCGCCGACTACAGCCAGGAGGCGCTCGAGCGCGGCGCCATCGGCTACGCGCTGAAGCCGGTGAAGCGCGAGGAACTGGTGACCGCGATCGAGCTGCTCGAGGCGAAGTCGTCGCAGGGGCTTCGGCGGCTGCTCATCGTCGAAGACGACGCGGCGCAGCAGTCGAGCATGCGTGAGCTGCTCGGCAGCGAAGGGGTCGACATCACCATCGCCGGCAATGCGGCCGACGCCCTGGCGCACCTGAAGGCAACGACCTTCGACTGCATGGTCATGGACCTCGCCCTGCCCGACCTGAGCGGCTATGCGCTGCTGGAGAAGATGGCCGAGGAAGACGATGTCGCCTTCCCGCCGGTGATCGTTTACACCGGCCGGGCGCTGACGGGCGACGAGGAGCAGTCGCTGCGCCGCTACTCGCGCTCGATCATCGTCAAGGGCGTCCACTCGCCGGAGCGGCTGCTCGACGAGGTGACGCTGTTCCTGCATCAGGTGGAGACGGAGCTTCCGGCGTCGAGCCAGCGACTGCTCAAGGCGGCACGCGACCGCGAGGCGGTCTTCGAGGGCCGGCGCATCCTCGTCGTCGAGGACGACGTGCGCAACGTGTTCGCGCTCACCAGCGTGCTCGAACCGAAGGGCGTCATCGTCGAGATCGCGCGCAACGGCCGGGAGGCGCTCGACAAGCTGGGCCAGAGCACCGTCGCTCCGGCCAAGGGCGGCATCGACCTCGTGCTGATGGACATCATGATGCCGGAGATGGACGGCCTCACCGCGATGCGCGAGATCAGGAAGCGCCCCGAGTGGAAGCGCCTGCCGATCATCGCCCTCACCGCCAAGGCGATGCGCGACGACCAGGAGAAGTGCCTCGACGCCGGCGCCAACGACTACATCGCCAAGCCGCTCGACGTCGAGAAGCTGCTCTCGCTGGTGCGGGTGTGGTTGCCGGCTTAGGTTCGGTCATGACCGGTGCCGGCGCCGACACGGACATCGAGCTGCAGCTGCTCGTCGAGGCCATCTACCTCAAGTACCACTACGACTTTCGCACCTACGCCAAGGCCTCGCTCAAGCGCCGCATGACCTCGGCCATGGCGCGCTTCGAGTGCGAGACGCTCTCGCAGCTGCAGGACCGCGTGCTGCACGACCCCACCGCCTTCCCGCCGCTGCTCGAATACCTCACGGTGCAGGTGAGCGACCTGTTCCGCGACCCGAGCTACTTCCGCGCCCTGCGCGAAACGGTGGTCCCCCTGCTGCGCACCTATCCGTCGCTGAAGGTCTGGGTGGCGGGCTGCAGCTCGGGCGAGGAGGTCTACTCGCTGGCCATCCTGCTGCGCGAGGAAGGGCTGCTCGCCAAGACCATCCTCTACGCCACCGACATCAACGCCAAGGCGCTGCAGCGTGCCGAGGCCGGCGTCTACGAGCTCGAGCGCGTGGCCGGCTTCACCGCCAACCACCGCAAGTCGGGCGCACGCTCCTCGCTCTCCGAGTTCTACACCGCGGCGTACGGCAACGCGGTGTTCGACAAGTCGCTGCGCAAGAACATCGTCTT
>CAXSEJ010000160.1:0-6235 GCA_964236395.1 uncultured Rhizobacter sp. | reverse complement strand
GCGCGAAGCCCTTCAGGTCGCCGTTGTGGGCGAACACCCAGTAGCGGCCCCAGAGTTCGCGCACGAAGGGATGGGTGTTCTCTAGCGCGACACGGCCTTGCGTCGCCTTTCGGATGTGGGCGACGATGTTCTCGCTCTTGATCGGGTAGCGGCGCACGACCTCGGCCACCGGCGACTCGCGCGCGCTGTGCGGGTCGACGAACAGACGCACGCCCTTGTCTTCGAAGAAGGCGATGCCGAAGCCGTCCTTGTGCTCCTCGGCGCGGGCGGCGAAGCCGGTGAAGCTGAACATCACGTCGGTCGGCGTGTTGGCGTTCATGCCGAGAAGCTGGCACATGCCGATCGGTTCCTGGCGCTTTCGGTCAGCGCCGGTCGAAGATCCGCCGCAGCACGCCGCGCACGGTGACCGCGTCGGTCGGGATGTGCGTTTCTTCGAGCACGCCGGCCATGCGCTGCACCCGCCGCGGGCTGCGCTGGGCGCTCCAGACGAGCAGGTCGATGAGCCAGGGGTGGGCGTTGGCGCGGTTCGCCTGCTCGTAGAGGTCGAAGCGCGGCTTCAGCGCCAGGACGCGGGCCGCGTAGTCGGCCCGCACGGCAGCGTCGTCGGCGGCGTGTTCGGGACCCGCGAGGATCGCCTCCGCGGCGTGGATGCCGAGCTCCATCGCCTTGCCGATGCCCTCGCCGGTGAAGGCGTAGGTGCTGCCGGCGGCCTCGCCGGTGACGAGCAGGCCGGGCGACTCGAGCCGGGCACCTTCGAGCGAGCAGCGCAGCGGCGCGCCTTTCAGCTCCTCGCCGGCCTCGGCCTGCCACTGGCCGCCGTCGACGAGCTCGCGCGCCGGCGCATACAGGTCCTTGAACGCCGCGAACACCTCGCGCAGGTTCACGTGCTTCACCTTGTGCCTGCCGGTGCCCGCGCCTTCGCGCTCGCTCTGGGCCACGCCGACACCGATGTTGAAGACGTCGCCGCCGCACGGGAAGATCCAGCCGTAGCCGGGCGACAGGCGCTTGTGCCAGACGACCTCGAGGCTGGTGATGCGCGCGCTCATCGCCGCGTTCTTGACGTAGCCGCGCAGGGCGATGCCGCTCGGCGTGCGCCGATCGCACATGCCCGCGGCGAGCGTGGCCTGCGGCTGCGCGCCGCTGGCCAGGACGAGCCACGGCGCGCGGATCTCGCACGTGATGTCGCCGTGCCTGAAGGCCGCACCGACCACCCGGCCGGACTGCCCGCCGCCCTCGCCGCCTTCGCCGCCTTCGCCGCCCGCGCCGCCCTCGCCGCCTTCGCCGCCTTCGCGCAGCGGCGCGACGAAGCGCAGCGGCGCGAACATGCGTGCCCCGGCGGCGACGGCGGCGCGGCACACGATGTCGTCGAGGCGCTTTCTCGGCAGCACGGCGAGCGAGCCGGGCACGTCGATGCGGCCGCCGCGCGGCGCGATGCACGACAGCGTCGACGACGAGCGGGCCTCGGCCATCACGGCCTCGAGCACGCCGAGGCGGGCCAGGGCCCGGTGCGCGTCTGGAATGAGGCCGTCGCCGCACACCTTGTCGCGCGGGAAGACGTGCTGGTCGACGAGGACGACGTCGCGGCCGGCGCGGGCGAGCAGCTGGGCGGCGGCGCTGCCGGCCGGACCGGCGCCGACGACGATGGCGTCGCAGTGCGCCGGGAGTCGGTTCGGATCGAGGTTCATGCAGGGGCCGGCCGGGGCGCCGGGCTCATTCGCCAGGCCGCGATGATCGCGCACGCGGTGATGGCGCCGATCAAGGCGAAGGTCTCGTGGAAGGCGGCGAGCGGTGCGCCGGCATGGGCGCGCAGCCGCCACTCGAGGACGTTGCCGACCAGCCCGACACCGACCGCGCCGCCGAGCTGGCGCAGGAAGTTGATGGTGCTCGAGCCGTGCGAGATGAGCGTGTCGGGCACGCCGTTCATCGAGCCCAGGTTGAGCGACGGCAGGATGAAGCCGAGCCCGAGCCGGCCGATCACCGTCCAGACCATGATCAAGCCGAGGGCCGTGCCGAGGCCGACGCCGAGCATCAGGAAGAACGAGGCCGCGAGCAGCAGCAGCCCGGCGCTGACCAGCCGGCTCGTGGCGACCTTGTCGGCCAGCCGGCCCGCCACCGGGATCGTGATCGCCAGCGCGACGCCTGCCGGTATGAGCACCGCCCCGGCCTGCGACGGCGGCAGGTGCAGCGCTTCCTGCATGAACACCGGCACGAGGTAGGTGGAGCCGAACAGCGCCATGCCGTAGATGAAGGCGACCACGCCGCCCATGGCGAAGGTGCGGTGGTCGAACAGGCGGAGCGCCATCAGCGGCCGGGCGCCGCGCCGCTGGTGCAGCACGAAGGCCACCGCCGCGGCAGCGCTGCAGCCGAGCAAGGCAGCACCGAGCCAGATCGAGTCGCCGCGCAGGTGGACCATGCCGTTGAGCAGCGCCAGCACCAGCAGGGCGACCAGGCCGAGGCCGACCACGTCGAGCCGGCCGCCGGCCCGGCTGAGCGCCGCGCCACCGGGGGCCGCGACCGGCAGGTAGCGGCGCGCCATCGCGATGGCGAGGAGGCAGAACGGCGTGACCACGAAGAAGATCGAGCGCCAGCCGAACCACTCGACGAGCACGCCACCCACGCCGGGGCCGATGGCCGGGGCCAGCACCACGCCGAAGCCGAACACGCCCATCGCCTTGCCGCGCTCGCCGGGGCCGAAGGCGTGGAGGATGACGATCGCGGGGATCGGTTGCAGCACGCCGGCGGCCAGGCCCTCGGCGACGCGCATCGCCAGCACCAGATCGAACCACGGGCTGAAGCCGCCGACGACGCCACCCACCAGCAGCAGCGCGACGGCGGCGAGGTAGGTGTGGCGGTAGCCGTGGCGGGCGAGCAGCCACGGCGTGGTCAGCATCGAGAGCGTCATGGCGCCCATGAAGCCGGCCGAGAGCCATTGCGCGCGATCGTGACCGAGCGCGAAGACGCGGCTCATGTCGGGCACCGCGACGTTGACGATCGTCGAGGCCATGATCGAGGCGACCGTGCCGATCATCAACGTGGCGAGCACGCGCCAGCGGTAGTTCGGGCCGAAGCGATCGGCGAGCGCGTCGCGGGACTGGAGGGGGTCGGGGCGGGGCACGGTCGGGCGGGCAGCGGCGTGGCCGCCGAGGCCGCGATTGTCTCGCCCTGCCAGGTTGTCTCGCCCTGCCGGGTTGTCTCGCCGTGCCAGGTTGTCTCGCCCTACCAGATGGAGACGCGCTGGTCCGGCGGCAGGTACATGGCGTCGCCCGGCCCGACGCCGAAGGTGGCGTGGAACGCCGGGTGGTTGCGCACCGCGCCGTTGACGCGGAATTCATCGGGTGAGTGCGGGTCGGACTTGATCTGGGTCAGCAACGCGGCATCGCGCGTCTTGCCGCGAAAGGCCTGGGCGAAGCCGGCGAAGAAGCGCTGGTCGCCGCTCGTGCCCGTGATCACCGGCGCCGTCTTGGCCGCGAGGGAGCGGTGGTAGGCCTTGTAGGCGACCTCGAGACCGGAGTTGTCGGCGATGTTTTCGCCCAGCGTGAGCTCGCCGTTCAACGTGTAGCCGGCGAGCGGCGAGAAGGCGGCGTACTGCGCAACCAGCGCGCGCGTCTTGGCGGCGAAGCGCTGGCGATCCTGCTCGGTCCACCACGCGCGCAGGTTGCCGCTGCCGTCGAACTGGCTGCCGCTGTCGTCGAAGCCGTGGCTGATCTCGTGGCCGATGATGGTGCCGATCGCGCCGTAGTTCACCGCGTCGTCGGCGGCCGGGTCGAAGAACGGCGGCTGCAGCACCGAGGCGGGGAAGACGATCTCGTTCATCGTCGCGCTGTAGTAGGCGTTGACCGTCTGCGGCGTCATGAACCACTCGTCGCGGTCGACCGGCTGGCCGAGCTTGGCCAGGTCGTAGGCATGGTCCCACTCACGGGCGCGCATCACGTTGCCGGCCAGGTCGTCGCGGCGGACGACGATGCTGCCGTAGTCCTTCCACCGCTTCGGGTAGCCGATCTTCGGTGTGAAGGTCGCCAGCTTGGCCTGCGCCTCCTTCTTGGTCGCCGCGCCCATCCAGTCGAGCGCGTCGATGCTGTCGCGGTAGGCGGCGAGCAGGTTGGCGACGATGCGCTCCATCCGCGCCTTCGACTCGGCCGGAAAGTGCTTCTCGACGTAGAGCCGGCCGAGCGAATCGCCGATCGATTCCTGCACCAGGGCGACGCCGCGCTTCCATCGCGGCTGATCCTGCGTCACGCCCGACATCGCCGTGCCGGTGAACGCGAAGCGCGCGTCGACATAGTCCTTGCCCAGGTAGGGCGCGTACGAGCTCAGCAGACGCGTGCGCAGGTAGGCCTTCCAGACCGGCAGCGGCGTCTCGGCGAGCTGGGCGGCGAACGCGGCGAGGTAGGTCGGCTGGCGGACGATGAAGTCCGGCGTACGGTCGCCGAGGCCCGCGGCGGCCAGGTAGGCGGGCCAGTCGAAGCCGGGCGCCAGGGAGGCCAGGGCGGCGACGGGGAAGCGGTTGTAGGTGCGCACCGGATCGCGGTTGGCGACGCGCGTCCACTGGCCACGGGCCAGCGCCGTCTCCAGGCCGACGATCGAGCGGGCCAGGGCATCGGCGCCCGGGCCCTGGCCAGAGAGCTGGAGCAGCCGCGTCAGGTAGGCGAGATAGGCGCCACGCGCCTGTGCCAAGCGCTCGTCGGTGGTCACCAGGTAATAGTCGCGGTCGGGCAGGCCGAGGCCGCCCTGCGAGAAGACCGGCACGTAGCGGCTGGCGTCGCGCGAGTCCTGGTCGATGTCGAAGCGGATCGGCAGGCCGGCGCCCGACCGCGACAGTCGGCCCATCGAGCCACCGAGCTGGGCCGGCGAGCCGATCGCGTCGATGGCGGCGAGCTCGCCGGCCAGCGGCGCCAGGCCCGCGCGCTCGATGGCTGCCTCGTCCATGAAGCTGGCGTAGAGGTCGGCGATGCGCCGAGCGTCGGCATCGCCGCCGGGCGGCGCCTCGACCAGGCTGCGCAGCTCCAGCTGAATCTTCTCGTGGAGGGTCTCGAACGAGCCGACGTAGGCCTTGTCGGCCGGGAACGGGGTGTTCTTCAGCCAGTTGCCGTTGACGTAGCGGAAGAAGTCGTCCTGCGGCCGCACGTTCACGTCGATCGCCGTCGCGTCGATGCCGGTGCGCAGGTGCGGCGACTCGACGGCGCAGCCGACCAGGCCGGCGGCGAGGGCGGCGGTCAACGCCGCAGCGGCGGCGAACGAGAGACGATGCGGGTGCACGGCTATAGCTCTTCGTAGAGCGCGAGCGTCAGGAACTCGGCGAAGTCGTCCTGCGTGCTCATTTGCGTGAAGATCGCCGCGGCACGCTCGAACCTGCCTTCGAAGCCGGCGCCCTGGATCTTGGCGAGCTCTTCCGGCACGAGCCGCCGGACCATCTCGGCGCTGACCTTGCGGCCGTCGTCGAGCACGCCCTTCGGGCTGCGGATCCACTGCCACACCTGCGAGCGGCTGATCTCGGCGGTGGCGGCGTCTTCCATGAGGTTGTGGATCGGCACGCAGCCGTTGCCGGCCAGCCAGGCGCCCAGGTAGTGGATGCCGACGTTGATGTTCATGCGCAGGCCGGCTTCGGTGATCGGCGCCTCGGGCCGGAAGTCGAGCAGGTCGGCGGCCTTCACCACGACCTCGGGCTTCTGCTTTTCGAACTGGTTCGGCCGCTCGCCCAACACCGCGACGAACTCCTTCATCGACGCCTCGACCAGGCCCGGATGCGCGACCCAGCCGCCGTCGTAGCCGTCGGTCGCGTCGCGCCGCTTGTCGGCGATGATCCCGGCCATCGCCGCCTCGTTCTTCACCGGATCGTTCTTGATCGGGATCAACGCGCTCATGCCGCCGATCGCCGGGGCGCCGCGCTTGTGGCAGGTCTGCAGCAGGAGCAGCGCATAGGCGCGCATGAAAGGCGCGGTCATCGTCACCCGGGCCCGGTCGGCAAGGCAGAAGTTCCGATCGAGCTTGAACTTCTTGATGCACGAGAAGATGTAGTCCCAGCGGCCGGCGTTGAGCCCGGCCGAATGCTCGCGCAGCTCGTACAGGATCTCGTCCATCTCGAAGGCGGCGAGGATGGTCTCGATCAGCACCGTCGCCCTGATCGTGCCCTGCGGCAGGCCGAGCTCGTTCTGCGTGGCCACGAACACGTCGTTCCAGAGCCGCGCTTCGAGGTGGCTCTCGAGCTTGGGCAGGTAGAAGTACGGGCCGGCGCCGC
>CAXSEJ010000159.1:0-6316 GCA_964236395.1 uncultured Rhizobacter sp. | reverse complement strand
AGCGACGACGTGTTCAAGGCCGCCGGCTACCGCATCGGCCCGAGCGAGATCGAGAACTGCCTCGTCAAGCACGTGGCGGTGGCGAACGCCGCCGTCGTGCCCAAGCCCGACGTCGAGCGCGGCGCTGTGGTCAAGGCCTTCGTCGTCCTCGCTCCCGGCCACGAAGCGTCACCAGCGCTCGCGGCCGAGCTGCAGGCGCACGTGCGCGGCCAGCTGGCGCCCTACGAATACCCGAAAGAGATCGAGTTCATCGACGCCTTGCCGATGACGACCACCGGCAAGGTGCAGCGGCGCGTGCTGCGCCTGCGCGAAGAGGAAAAGGCCCGCGCTACTTGATCTGGCCGCGGACTTCGCCGCCCGGATTGGCGGCGGTGTGCAGGTTCACGTAGTAGAGGCCCGCCTTCATGTCGGCCAGTTGCGCCGGGCTCAGGGTGGCGCTCCCGGTGATGGGGTTGGCCGTGCTCGAGAACGGAATGACGACACCTGCGTTCGCGCCCTCCGGTGCCGGGCCGTGGATATGGCCGGCGGTGACCGGACCGGTCATGCCCTGGTACGTGACGGTCCACTTGAGCACGCTGCCGTCGAGGTCGAGCTTGGCCAGGCCCGAGCCGCTGCTCCCGTTGGGCGGGACCTCGGCGCGCGCCGTGAGCGGCACGTTCATCGAGCCGGCCATCGTCGTGGCCCGCGACGAGGAGTCCATCATCGAGCAGCCCGTGAAGGCGAGCGCGCCGATGGCGGCGAGGGCGGCGAAAGTGCTGCGGCGAGTGATCATGTTGTCTCCTGATTTCGGCGAAGCCGAGTGCCTTCGATCATAGTTCGGGCCATGAATTTGCGACAACTCTGGCCGCTGGCCCGGCAGGCCGCCGTGGCCTGGGTCGACGACTACGCGTCGAGCATGGGCGCCGCACTCGCGTACTACACGTTGTTCTCGATCGCGCCGCTGCTGCTCATCGTCATTTCCATCGCCGGCCTGGTGTTCGGCGAAGACGCGGCCCGCGGCCAGATCTTTGCCGAGCTGCACGGCCTGATGGGCGAGGACGGGGCCGCCGCGGTCGAGGCCTTGCTGAAGAGCGTGAACAGGCCGTCGGCGGGCATCGTCGGCACGGTGGTCGGCGTCGCCGCGCTGCTCCTCGGCGCGATGTCGGTGTTCGGCGAACTGCAGGACGCGCTCGATCGGATCTGGCGTGCACCGGCACGGCGCGAGGTCTCCGGCTTGTGGGCACTCGTGCACTCGCGGCTGCTCTCCTTCGGCATGATCCTGGTGATCGGCTTCCTGCTCATCGTCACGCTCGTCGCCAGTGCCGCGGTGGTCGCGTTCGGCACCTGGTGGGCGCCGGTCTTCGGCGGCTGGGCGGTGCTGGCCGAGGCGGTGAACTTCGTCATCAGCTTCGCCCTCGTCACCGTCACGTTCGCGCTGATCTACAAGATCATGCCGAGGGTGCGCATCCAGTGGCGCGACGTGTGGATCGGCGCGGCGGTGACGGCGCTGCTGTTCACGCTCGGCAAGTTCCTGATCGGGCTCTACATCGGCACGAGCAGCTTCGCCTCGGGCTTCGGCGCGGCCGGCTCGCTCGCGGTGCTGCTCATCTGGATGTACTACTCGGCACAGATCTTCCTGCTCGGCGCCGAGTTCACCTGGGTCTACGCGCACGTGTACGGCTCGCGCCGCGATGCGCCCCGGCCCGGTCCCGCGCCCGAGGTGCCGGAGCAGTCGCAAGCCGGCCCCGACGATGGGAACGACCCGCTGGGCCGGTCGCGCGCCCACATCCTGGCCGCGGCGCGACGGCTTCGCAGCCAGCGCTCGAGGCGCGCCGGCACTATCCGCCGTCGGCGCGCGGATCGATCGGCGGCGCGGCGATGTCGGTGCGGGCCTTGCGCTTCCCGGCACTGTCGATGCCGAAGCGGCGGTCGCGGTCGGCGAGCAGCCCGGCGTCGATCTGGCCGTCGGCGGTGAAGCCCATCATGAGCTCGGGCCGCCCGATCGGCAGCTGCTCGTGCTGGTCGGTGTGCCAGGTGTGCCAGGTCTTGCCGTAGGTGCCGACGAGCCTGCGCATGAGCGCCAGCTCCGCCGCCCCCGGAATGCCGGGAGCGATGAGCTGGCCCGACCTGACCTCGTGCACGTGGCTGTGCCAGAGCGGCTTGTCGGCATCGGGCAGGGTCGCGAACAGCCGGGCGCTGACGATGTACTCGACGCCCATGAGCTTGGCGCCGGAGACGTTGCCGTCGTAGATCACGCACTGGATCAGGTCGTCGTTGACGAGGGTGCAGTAGTGGTGCGCCTCCATCTGCGCGCCGGGCCGGTCGGCGTAGCGATGGAAGCCGTCGAGGTAGGCGTTGATGGCCTCGATCGGCGGCTTCTTCTGCAGCAGCGCGGCACCGGCCTCGAGCGCACGCGTCGAGGCCGAGGCCGGCGCCCCGGGCGCGACGACGTTCGAGCCGGTGTTGTCGGCGCCGCACGCGGCGAGCAGCGCCAGCGACACGCTCGCCGCGCCGAGCCGGCATCGCATCACGCCGTTCATGCCCGCCCGAGCGACGCCTGGAACACGCGCCGCACTTCGCCAGCGCCGCTCAGGCTCGGCTCGATGGTGTGGCTGAACCACGACGGATCGCCGCCGAGGAAGTGACGGTGCAGGTCGGCAAGGCGACCGTGGCGCGCTGCCAGTTCGGCGATGACCTCGTTGACGCGGCGGTGGTTGGCGCGCGCCAGCGCTGCCGGCACGCCGGTGAAGTTGCGCGAGTCGTCGCCGAAGGTCGGGTCGTACACGTTGCCGAGCACGACCGGCCGCACCGGCAGCCAGCGCACGAAGCGGGCGAGCGCCGCCTCGAACGCCTGCAGGCCGCCGCCGCCGTCGGCGGCGAGGCCGCGAAGCAGGTCGTTGCCGCCGACCGTCACGATCGCCACCGACTCGCCTTCAGGACGCAGGCCGCGCGCCTGTCGCGCCAGGTCGTCGACCGTCGAGCCGTCGACCGCCCGGTGGTCGAGCCGGGCGGGGCCTTCGCTGCGCAGGTCGCGACCGGCGAATTCGGGGAAGAGCCGGTCGTCGTTGCGCACCAGCAGTTGGCCGGGATGGACGCCGTGCACGTTGTAGCGGCCACAGTCGAGGATCGAGTCGCCGAAGGTGTAGAGCGTGAGCGGCGTGCTGCGCTGGCGCACGCCCTCGCCGCGGGCGGCTGCCGAGCCGGCGAGGGCGAGAAGCGCCGAAGAGGCGCGCGCCATCCAGAGCCGGCGCCGTGCCGAAGAGGGTCGCGGTCCGGGTGCCATCAGGCCGCCGCCTCGGCGGTCGCCTCCGCCGCCTCGGCGGTCGCCTCCGCCGCCTCGGCGATCGCCTCGGTCCCGTCGGCGCCGGCCGCGGCACCGGCCGGCGCCGCGCTGGGCGCGTGCCCTTCGGCGGCGTAGGTCGTGCGCCAGAACGTCTCCGACGCCAGCGCCTCCGCGCCGTCGCGGTAGCGAGCGCGCAGCGGCGCGGCCTGCCGCAGCAGCGTCGACCACGCGGCCACGAAGTCTTTCAGCTCGGCGAAGAAGCGGCCCTTGTCGTGCTCGGCGACGTAGCCGGTGCCGCTGGCGCCGTGCTCGTACAGCACGCGGCGAAAGCGGAACACGTCGCCGGCGCTGCCATGGAAGCCCTTGTCCTGCATCAGCGTGCGGTCGAGCAGCAGAAAGCGTGGCAGCAGGAAGCCCTGCAGGGTCAGCGTGCGCAACAGGCGGCGCAGCGGCCCTTCGCGGCGCCGCCGGGCGCCGCGCAGGCGAAGCGCATTGCGGTCGGCGATGGGCACCAGTTTCTCGTTCGGCTGCCAGCGGCCGATCTCGGCGCGCACCGCCTGCATGTCGAGGTGCTCGCGAAAGAAGTCGGGCCCGGCGAGCACGTGGCGCACGGCGAGGGTGACCGCGCGCGCGCTCGTGTACTGGTACGAGGTGAGCGCCTTGACGAAGAGCCGGCGGGCGACCCAGAGCAGCTGGCGAAACGCCGGGCGGGTGCCGATGAGTGCATGGACGAGGTGGTAGCGCGCATCGAGGTAGGCGGTGAGCGGACCGTGCTTCAGGCTGAAGTCTTCGCCGAGGCAGGCCACGCCGTTCAGGGTGACGATTGGGAAGCGGTTGGCGAGGCCGAAGAAGATGTCGTCGCCGCGCACGAAGAACGGGAACGGGAAGCGCTTCACCGCGGCGATCGGGAAGGCGAAGAACCACCAGGCGCCGTAGTCGGGCGTGCCGGCGTCGGTCTCGGCGCGCAGCAGGTCGGCGGGGCTGCGCATGTCGAGGCCGGCGTGCAGGGCGCGCACCTGGCCGTCGAAGCGCGCGCCTTTTTCGACCAGCTGCCACGGAGCAGCTTCGCGCAGCAAGGCGCCGGCGACGGCCAGGTCGGGGTCGCGGCGGTAGCGCAGCAGGGCCAGCGTGCGGGCGATCGACTCCGTCTCGCACGAGGCGTCGTCGTCCATGAAGAGGGCGTGCGTGTGCTCGCGCCCGTCGATGAGCGTGAGCAGGCCGCGGACGAAGCCGCCGGTGCCGCCGAGATTGCGGTTGGCCACGTGGCGCACACGCGGGTGCGCGGGCAAGTCGAGGTTGCGCGAGTTGTCGACGACGGTGAGCGTGAGCTGGCCGGCGAGGTCGGGGCGGTCGAGCAGGGCGGCGACGATGCGGGCCACCGCGGGCTGTACCTGGGCGATGCGGTTGAAATGCGTGACGACGATGCCCAGCCGCACCTCGTGGCGAGGTGCGTCGGGCGTGGCGTAGGCCGCGCCGGTCAGCAGCGCCGGCCCGCGTGCCCGGACGCGAAAGAAGAGCAGGCCGCCGACGAGGAGCGGCCAGCGCGGCACGGCCAGGTCGTGGGCCGCGCCGCCGTCGCCATCGCCATCGCCATCGCCGAGCACGACCTCGTGCTCGCTCAGCCACTGCGTCGCCTGGCCGAGCCGGTGCAGGCCGAAGCTGACGACGAACCGGCCGGAGCCCGACAGGCGCAGCACGAGCGCGGCGATGTCGCAATGCGTCTTCCAGACGCCGACGCTGAGGCCGTTGTAGAAGGTGTCGCTGCTGGCGCTGCCACCGTGCAGGAACTCGATGTGGCCGTGCGAGAGGTCGGGCCAGCAGCGTGCATCGGTACGCCAGTAGAGGTCTTCGGGAAGGCCCATCGCGATGCTCGCGAAGACGAGGCCCTGCACCACCGTGGGCTCATGCACCGACGCCGTCATCCCGCTGCCCTTCAATCCATGGCCTGCGCGCGCACCATGCCCGCATACAGCCCGCCCCGCGCCATGAGCGACTCGTGACCGCCCTGCTCGACGACGCGCCCGTTGCTGAGCACGACGATGCGGTGCGCGCGCCGCACGGTGCTGAGGCGGTGGGCGATGATGATCAGCGTCTTCTCGCCGCGCCAGCGCTCGATCGCCTCGTGCACGGCGCGCTCCGATTCCGAGTCGAGCGCCGACGTGGCCTCGTCGAAGATCCAGACCGGCGCTTCCTTGTAGAGAGCGCGGGCGATGGCCACGCGCTGGCGCTGCCCGCCCGACAGCCGGCTGCCGTTGGTGCCGAGCCTCGTCGCCACGCCTTCGGGCAGCGACTGCACGAAGCTCCACAGGTCCGCGGCGCGCAGGCAGGCCTCGATTCGGGCCGGGTCCTTCGGCCGCGAGTACGCCACGTTGTCCTCGATCGAGCCGTCGAACAGCACCACGTCCTGCGAGACGACGGCGAACTGGTCGCGCAGAGACGCCTTCTTCAGCGTCTCGATGGGCAGGCCGTCGTAGGTCACCGTGCCGGCCGACGGCGCGACGAAGCCGAGCAGCGTGCTCACGACCGTCGTCTTGCCCGACCCCGAGGGCCCGACGAGCGCGAGGGTCTGCCCGGCCGGCACCTCGATGTCGACATCGCGCAGGGCCGGCGCATCGCTGTTCGGGTAGACGACGCTCGTGCCCGCCAGCCGCACCTCACCGCGGCCGCGGCCGATCTCGACCTCGCCCCGATCGGGCTCGGGCTCGCTGTCGACGAGGTCGAAGCAGGCGCGCGCCTGGACCAGGCCGCCGACGATCGGCTGCGTCACGTCGGTGAGGTGGCGCAGCGGCGGGATGGCCATCAGCAGCGCGGTGATGAAGGCGACGAAGTCGCCGACGGTCGCCTGGCCGCGCTGCGCTTCGTACAGCGCGACGGTGACGATGAGGGCGACGCCGACGCTGACGACGAGCTGGGTCAGCGGCGTCATGGTCGCGCCGGCGGCGGCGGTCTTGAGCGTGGCGCGGCGCAGCTGGTCGGCCTCCGCCCGGAAGCGGCCGCGCTCGAACTCGCCGGCGCCGAAGGTGCGTACCACGCGCCAGGCACGCGCGATGTCGT
>CAXSEJ010000158.1:0-6326 GCA_964236395.1 uncultured Rhizobacter sp. | reverse complement strand
GCTGATAGATCGTGCCGGGGCGCTCGCGCACGCGCTTTTCGGTCAGGCCCTTGAAGAGGGCGCCGGGAAGGACCAGGCGGTCGAGCACCACGGCGCGGCCCTGAAGGAGCAGTCTGTTCTCGATCTGGATGGCCGGCTCGCCCGGGCGCAGGCGAAGCGCCAGGGCGGCGGTCTCGCTCATCCGGAGGCGCTCGAAGGCAAGCAGCTCGACCTGGGGCTGCTCGCGCAGGCCGTCGTTTCGCTCGACATGGAAGAACTGGAACAGGAAGCGGCTCGCCGAGTGCGACGCCAAAAACGTTCCCAGGCCCTGACGGCGGGCCAGGATGTGCTCGGCGACCAGCTCGTCGACGGCCCGGCGCACCGTGCCGATCGAGACTCCGAACTGACGGGACAGCTCCGATTCGCTCGGCAGCGCGTCGCCGGACAGGAATTGGCCCGACTCGAAGGCCGAGAGCAGGCACCGCTTGACCACCCGGTACAGCGGCGCGCCGGCTGCAAACGGGGCCACGGCGGTGAAGGCGGGAGCGGGTCGACACGGGGGCACGGTGAAGAGGTCAATTCGCTCGCGGTCGAGGTAGTCTAGGTCATCTATATGACCAGCTTGACGTGCGCAAGAGAGACGATCGATGATCGCCTTCCCGTTGCAGCCACCGGAGCTCCGCATGATCCATTTCGTTCTGCACGACGCCCACGACACGGTGGCCGTGGTCGTCGTCGAAGGCGTCGCCGCCGGCACGGCCATGACCGGCTGGATCATGGACGAGGACCGGATGATCGACGTGGCCGCGCGCCAGGACATTCCCATCGGCCACAAGGTGGCGCTGAAGGACATGGCGCCCGGCGACACGGTGGTGAAGTACGGCATCGACATGGGCAAGGTCGTCGCGCCGATCAGGCAGGGCGAGCACGCCCACGTGCACAACATCAAGACAAAGCGCTGGTAAAGGAGGATGAGACCATGAGCATCGTCGCAAAAGACACCACCTTCTTCGGCTACCGGCGCGAGAACGGCCGTGTCGGCGTCCGCAATCACACCGTCGTGCTGCCGCTCGACGACCTGTCGAACTCGGCCGCCGAGGCCGTGGCCCACAACATCAAGGGCGCGCTCGCCATTCCGCATCCGTATGGCCGGCTGCAGTTCGGCGCCGACCTCGACCTCCACTTTCGCACCCTCATCGGCGCCGGCTGCAACCCGAACGTGGCCGCCGTCGTCGTCATCGGCATCGAGGAAGGCTGGACGAAGAAGGTCGTCGACGGCATCGCCGCCACCGGCAAGCCGGTCGTCGGCTTCGGCATCGAAGGGCACGGCGACCACGACACGATCATGCGGGCCTCGAAGGCGGCACGCGACTACGTGCAGTGGGCGAGCGAGAAGCAGCGCGAGGAATGCGCCATCGCCGAGCTGTGGGTCTCGACCAAGTGCGGCGAGAGCGACACCACCTCGGGCTGCGGCTCGAACCCGACGGTGGGCAACGCCTTCGACAAGCTGCATGGCCTCGGCACCACGCTGTGCTTCGGCGAGACCACCGAGCTGACCGGCGGCGAGCAGATCGTGGCCGCGCGCTGCGCCAGCGACGCGGTGCGCGAGCGCTTCATGTTCATGTTCGACCGCTACCAGGACGTGATCAACCGCCACAAGACGAGCGACCTCTCCGACTCGCAGCCGACCAAGGGCAACATCGCCGGCGGCCTGACGACGATCGAGGAGAAGGCGCTCGGCAACATCCAGAAGATCGGCAAGCGCTGCACGGTCGACGGCGTGCTCGACAAGGCCGAGATGCCGACCCACCCGGGCCTGTGGTTCATGGACTCGTCGAGCGCCGCGGCCGAGATGGTCACGCTTTGCGCCGCCTCGGGTTACGCCGTGCACTTCTTTCCCACCGGCCAGGGCAACGTGATCGGCAACCCGATCCTGCCGGTGATCAAGATCTGCGCCAACCCGCGCACGGTGCGCCTGATGAGCGAGCACGTCGACGTCGACACCTCGGGCCTGCTGCAGCGCGAGATCAACCTCGACCAGGCCGGCGACCAGCTGCTCGAGTGCATGCTGCGCACCGCCAACGGCCGGCTCACGGCGGCGGAGGCGCTCGGCCACCGCGAGTTCGTGCTGACGCGCCTCTACGAATCGGCCTGAGCGCGGCGTGGCGCGCATCGTCATCGCCGAGTTCATGGACGAGCGCGCCGTGGCCCAGCTCGCGGCCGGGCACGACGTGCTGTACGACGCCGTGCTCGTCGACGACGCAGCGCGCCTCGCGCACGAAGCCGCCGGCGCCGAGGCGCTGATCGTCCGCAACCGCACCCAGGTGCGCGGGCCGCTGCTCGCGGCGATGACGCGCTGCACGGTCGTCGGCCGCCTCGGCGTCGGCCTCGACAACATCGACGTCGAGGCCTGCGCGGCGCGCCGCATCGCCGTCATTCCCGCCACCGGGGCCAACGCGCTGTCGGTCGCCGAGTACGTGATCGGCGCCGCGATGCTGCTGCTGCGGGGCGCCTATGGCGCGAGCGCCGACACGGCGGCCGGCCGCTGGCCGCGCGCCGCCCTGTCGAACGGCCGCGAGATCGCCGCCAAGACGCTCGGCCTCGTCGGCTTCGGCTCGATCGGCCGGCGCACGGCGACGCTGGCCAAAGCGGTCGGCCTGCGCGTCGTCGCCTGCGACCCGGCGCTGCCGGCTGGCGACCCGGCCTATGCCGACGCCGGCGTCGAGCCGATGGCGCTCGATGCGCTGGTGGCGGCGGCCGATATCGTGAGCCTGCACGTGCCCCTCGTCGACGCCACCCGCGGCCTCTTCGATGCGGCGCGCATCGCGGCGATGAGGCGCGGTGCCATCCTGATCAACACCGCCCGCGGCGGCATCGTCGACGAAGCGGCGGTGGCGGCGGCGCTGCGCAGCGGCCACCTCGGCGGCGCCGCGCTCGACGTCTTCGCCCGCGAGCCGCTGGGCGCCGGCAATCCGTTCGCCGAGTGCCCGAACCTGCTGCTCACGCCGCACATCGCCGGCGTCTCCGCCGAGTCGAACGAGCGGGTGTCGTACCTCGTCGCCGAGAAGGTGCTGGAGGCGCTGCGCTGATGGCCCTGATCTCGATGGCCGAAGCGCGCCGCCGGGTGGCCGCCACGCTGCGCGCCGCCGGCGCGGGCGAGGCGATGGCGGCGACGACCGCTCGCGCCCTCGTGCTCGCCGAGGCGCAGGGGCTCGGCTCGCACGGGCTCGGCCGCGTCGGCCAGTACGCCACCCACTTGAAGAACGGCCGCGTCGACGGCGCCGCGGTGGCGCGCGTCGCCAGGAGCAAGGGCGCGACGTGCACCGTCGATGCCGGCGAAGGGCTCGCGTTCCCGGCCTGCGAGCTCGCCGTCGCCGAGGCCATCGAACGGGCGCGCGAGTTCGGCATCGGCCTGGCCGGCGTCGTGCGCAGCCACCACGCCGGCGTCCTCGTCGATCACCTCCGCGTTGCCGCCGCGGAAGGCCTGGTCGGCATCGGCTTGGCCAACTCGCCGGCGGCCATGCCGGCCGCCGGGGGCCGGCACCCGATCTTCGGCACCAATCCGGTCGCCGCCATCTTCCCGCGCCGCGTCCATCCGCCGCTCATGATCGACCTCAGCCTCAGCGAGGTCGCGCGCGGCAAGCTCATGGTCGCGGCAAAGGCCGGCCAGCCGATCCCGCCGGGCTGGGCGCTCGACGCCGACGGCCGCCCGACCACCGACGCACAGGCCGGCCTGGCCGGCTCGATGCTGCCGCTCGGCGCGGCCACGAGCGCCAAGGGGGCAATGCTGGCGCTGATGGTCGAGCTGCTTGTCACGGCATTGATCGGCGCCCGCTTCGGCTTCGAGGCATCGAGCTTCTTCGTCGACGAGGGCAACCGGCCGGGGCTCGGCCAGGCCTTTCTCGTCGTCGACCCCGGCGCGCTCGCCGGCAGCGACGGCTTCCTCGACCGCGTCGAGGTGCTCGTTGCGGAGATGCTGAGCGACGACGGTGTTCGGCTGCCCGGAGCGCGTCGCGACGCGCTCCTGCTGCGCGCCGAGCGCGACGGCCTCGACATCGGCGACGCGACCCTCGCGTCGCTCGCCGCTTAGACGAATACGCGATGACGACAAGGCCGCCCAGGCAGGGTCGAGCCGGCAGCATCCTGCTTCCCACGGAGACTCCGCATGCAACGACGTGACCTACTGCTCGCCGGCCTCGGCGCCCTGCCCGTGTTCGCCAGCGCCCAAGCCGCCATCGAGTACCCGAAAGCCGGCTCGGCCATCCGCTACGTCGTGCCGTTCCCGCCGGGCGGCCTCACCGACTCGATGGCGCGCATCGTCGGCCAGCAGCTCGGCGAGCGCTGGAAGGTCAGCGTCGTCCTCGACAACAAGCCGGGCAACGGCGGCCAGATCGGCGCCGACATCGTCGCCAAGGCGCCGCCCGACGGCCTGACGCTGCTCGCCGTCACGCTCGCCCATGCATCGAACTACACGATGTTCCCGAAGGCGACCTACAACTTCCTCAAGGACTTGAAGCCCGTGGCGTTGCTGGCCGGCTCGCCGATGCTCGTCGTCGTGCCCGCAGCGAGCCCGATCAAGACCTTCGCCGATTTGGTCGCGGCAGCGAAGGCACGCCCGCTCAACGCCGGCTCGAGCGGCAACGGCACGCCCGTGCACCTGACGCTGGCGCTCTTCAACGACATCGCCAAGACCAAGGTCCAGCACGTGCCTTACAAGGGCGGCGCGCCCTCGATCACCGACCTCATCGGCGGCCAGCTCGATGTCGTCTTCTCCAACCTCCCCGAGTCGTTCTCGCACGTCAGGAGCGGCAAGCTGCGCGCGCTGGCGATCTGCAGCGTGGCGCGGCACCCGGCGCTGCCCGACGTGCCGACCACCGCCGAGGCCGGCATGCCGTCGCTTCGGGTCGAGAACTGGACCGGGCTCATGGTCCCGGCCGGCACGCCCGATCTCATCGTCGACAAGCTCGATGCGGAGGTCGTCAAGATCCTGCTCAGCCCCGACGTCGCCGAGCGCGCCAAGACGCAGGGCTTCACCGTCGACGCGCGGCCGGCCGCGAAGTTCGCCGGCTTCCTCGACGACGAGACGCAGCGCTGGGCCAAGATCATCAAGGCGGCGAACATCACTGCCGAGTGAATGGTGCCCCTACGCTCACTGCGTTCGCTGCCCGCCGGGGGGGCCCGGCCGGCCTTGGGGCGGCCCGGCGCCCGGCCGGTCCGCGCACACGGCGCAAGCAGGTGAGCGCTCGACACGCAGCTCGGTCCACTCCATCGTCCGTGCGTCGAGCATCTGCAGCCGGCCGGTGAGGGGGCTGCCGATGCCGATCACGAGCTTGAGTGCCTCGGCCGCCTGCATGCTGCCGATGATGCCGACCAGCGGCGCGAACACGCCCATCGTCGCGCAGGCGACGTCCTCGAAGTTCGCGTCGGCCGGGAAGGCGCAGGCGTAGCAGGGCGCCGAGGGGTCGCGCGTGTCGTAGACCGAGACCTGGCCGTCGAAGCCGATCGCCGCACCGGCGACCAGCGGCAGGCGATGCGCGACGCACGCAGCGTTGACGGCGTGGCGGGTCGCGAAGTTGTCGCTGCAGTCGACGACGACGTCGGCGTCGGCGGCGAGCGCGTCGAGTCGGCGGCCGTCGGCCCGCTCGACCCGGACGACCACAGCGACGTTCGGATTGATGGCGCCGACCGATTGCGCCGCCGACTCCGCCTTCGGCTGGCCGACGCGTGCCAGGTCGTGCGCGATCTGCCGCTGCAGGTTGGTCAGATCGACCCGGTCGGCGTCGACGAGGGTGAGGCGGCCGACGCCTGCGCTGCCGAGGTAGAGGGCCACCGGCGAGCCGAGACCGCCGGCGCCGATCACGAGCACATGGGCGGCTGCGAGCCGGGCCTGGCCGGCGATGCCGATGTCGTCGAGAAGCAGATGCCGCGAATACCGCAGCAGGTCGTCGTCGGTCAGGTCGCTTTGACCGGAGCTCAGTTCGTCTCGACCTCGGGCTTGCGTTCGACGGCGGTCTTGCTGGCCATCACGGTCTTTCCCTTCAGGCGATTGACGGCCTGGGTCAGCTGGAAGTCTTCTGCCGTACCGAACTCGATGGGCGGCTTGGGAGCGCCGCCGCGCGCCGCCGTTTCGGCCTCGAACTTCTTGCGAGCGTCCTCGCGCGCCTTTTCGCGTGCGGCGTCCTTGACCTCGGCGCCCTGGCCGCTCTGCAGGTGCTTGTCGAGGTCGGCCTCGCGGGTGCGGAGCGCGGCGAACAGGTTGCCGTCGGCGGTCTCGTCGAGCATCACGTCGGGAACGATGCCCTTGGCCTGGATCGAGGTGCCGCTCGGCGTGTAGTAGCGCGCGGTGG
>CAXSEJ010000157.1:4846-6339 GCA_964236395.1 uncultured Rhizobacter sp. | reverse complement strand
CCGAGCACGCTGCGGCCATTGCAGGTGTAGCGGGTCATGCTCTCGGTGATGCGGGTGTAGGTGCTCCAGCCGGTGCTGCCGGCGCGCTTGTGGCGCAGCGGCACGGTCGCCAGCACCTTGCCCTCGATCACGTAGACGCCTTGCGCCGTGCTCACCGTCACGGTCAGGCCGCGCGGGTACCAGGCCTCGTCGTAGTCGGTCTCGATCGTGCCGTCGAGCACCGGCTCGTGGACACCGTTGCGCAGGACGTTGCCGCTGATGCGGTTCGGCCCGCCCTCGGGGCGGCCCTTGATCGACAGCAGCACGCCGAAGTCGCGGTCGAAGGTCACCGGGATCCACTTGTACCAAAAGAAGCTGTGCCAGTGGCGCGGACCCCAGGACTTGTCGCGGTATCCGGTGCCGTTCTCGAGCTCGTAGCGCTTGCCGTCGACCGTGATGTGGCCGTCGACGGCCATGTTTTGCTCGGTGTGGCCGCGATAGACCGCCTCTTCGGGATTCAGCTCGATCGGCTTGCCGTCCATCGTGACGATCTCGCCGCCGTGCATCGGCGAGACGGCGGTGAAGTCGAGCACGAACGAACCGGGCCGCTTCGGGTAGGCCTTGAACGCCTTGCCAGGGTCGGCCATTGCATGCGGGTCGTCCATGATCAGCAACTCGCCTTCGTAGCTGCAGCGCAGGTGCTTGAACGGCTCGACCACGTCGAAGCGCATTCCGGCCGCATCCATCGCGTCGTTGCTGCTGATCTTCGGCCGGGCGAACATGAAGGCGACCTTGCCGTCGGGCAGGTAGATGCAGCAGCTCATCTCGGCATGCCCTTCGTTGGCCCGGTTGCCGATGCGAAACCACGCGCCGATGCCGGTCTTCGAGTCGAAAGCATTGAAGTACATGCTCTCGTTGTAGTTGCCCGCGGCTTCCGGCGTGTGGGTGTACTCGTCCTTCGGATCGAGCTTCAGCTTGGAATCTGGCGGCATGTACATCGTGTTCTCCTGGTGAGCGGACGGCGGTGGGCTCAGGCCCGGCCCGAGCCCGGGTTGTGCCAGCAATCGCTGAAGTTCAAGCGCAGTCCCGGCCGTGGCCAGCGCATCCTGACCAGCCGGCCCGTCGACGACAGCGTGATGTAGGCGGTGCGCATGTCGGCTCCGCCGAAGCAGATGTTGGTCGTGAACAGGTCGGGCATCGGCACGTGCTCGGTGCTCGAGCCATCGGGCGCGATGACGGTGATGCCGCCATTGAAGAGCGTCGCGACGCAGATGTTGCCATCGGCCTCGACCGCGAGCGAATCGAAGAGCTGGTAGCCCGGCAGCCCGGCGATCAGCGTGCCGCCGTGCGGCGCGAGCGATGAATCGTCGCGCTCGATCACGCCGGGCTCGCTGATCGCGAAGGCCCACAGCCGGCCGGTCGCCGTCTCGGCGACATACAGGCGCCTGCCGTCGGGCGACAGACCGACGCCGTTCGGCGTGGTCAGCGGCTGGATCACTTCGCGGCACAGGCTG
>CAXSEJ010000157.1:0-4746 GCA_964236395.1 uncultured Rhizobacter sp. | reverse complement strand
GCCGCAGTTGCAGACGTAGCAGGCGCCGTCGGGGCCGATCGCCGCGCCGTTGGGGCCGTCGCCCGGCCGGGCGATCGGCTTTTTGCGTCCGTCGGGCCAGACCCGCGTCAGCAGTCCGGCCGCGATCTCGACGACCAGCACCGATCCGTCGGCCAGGGCGACCGGGCCTTCGGGGAAGCCCAGCTGTCGGGCCACCACTTCGGCTGCGGCATCGTTCATCGCTTGCATCGCCATCGTTCCTCTCGTCACAAGCCGAGGTAGGCGCTGCGGACCTCGGCCCTGACGGCCAGCTCGGCGGCGGCGCCGCTCATGACGACCTCGCCGTTCTGCAGCACATACGCGCGGTGCGCGACCGCCAGTGCCATTTCGGCGTTCTGTTCGGCCAGCACCACCGACACGCCGGTGGCACTGATCTCACGCACGAACCGTGCGATGTCGCGAACGATGAGCGGCGCCAGGCCGAGGGTCGGTTCATCGAGCAGCAGCACCTTGG
This sequence comes from uncultured Rhizobacter sp., assembly GCA_964236395.1. GTDB lineage: Bacteria > Pseudomonadota > Gammaproteobacteria > Burkholderiales > Burkholderiaceae_C > Schlegelella_A. The sequence goes on along the minus strand of CAXSEJ010000157.1, from coordinate 4,253 downwards.
GGTCTGCCATCAGCGCGCGGCCGATCGCGAGCATCTGCTGTTCGCCGCCGGACAGGGTGCCGGCGGGCTGCAGGCGCCGCTCGAGCAGGTGCCCAAAGCGCCTGTACACGCCGTCGCGGCGCGCACGCCGCTGGGCGAGGTCGCGGCCGAGGTCGCCCAGGTCGAGGTTCTCCTCGACCGACAGATCGGCAAACACGCGCCGGCCTTCGGGCGACAAGGCGAGGCCGGCCTCGATGCGGGCGCGCGTCGGCAGCGCGTCGATCGGCGTCGCGCCGCAGCGGATGCGGCCGGCTGCCTGCGGCACCAGTCCCAGCAGCGCGTTCAGCAACGAGGACTTGCCGGCGCCGTTGGCGCCGATCAGCGCCACCACCTCGCCGCGCCCGACGTCGATCGAGACGCCGCGCAGCGCGCTCGTCTCGCCGTAGCGCACGGCAAGGCCGTCGACCTGCAGCGCGGCGGCCGTCATGTCGGCGCCTCGCGCAGCGGCGGTGCGGCGAACGGGGCCGGCGCAGCAGGCGGGGCGGCGTCCTCCGCCGCCTTGCCGAGATAGGCCTGCACCACCTCGGGCATCGACGTCACCTCCGACGGCGCCCCGTCTGCGATCTTGACGCCGTGGTGCAGCACCACGACCCGGTCGACCAGCGACATCAGCATCTTCAGGTTGTGGTCGACGACGACCAGCGTCATGCCCTTGCTTCGCAATGCGCGCAGCACGCCGGCCAGCCGCGTCGCCTCGACGTGGTTGAGGCCGGCTGCCGGCTCGTCGAGCAGCAGCACCGCCGGCCCGGCCGCGAGCGCCATCGCGACGCCCAGCAGCTTCTGCTCGCCATAGGGCAGGCTGCCGGCAAGCGCGGCCAGCCGTTCGCCCAAGCCCACTTCGTTCAGGCAGCCCAGCGCATGGGCGAGCCGCTCGCGTTCACGCCGGCGCGATAGCGGCGTGAGCCACAGCGCGCCGAAGAAGCCGAGCGGCCGGTGCAGGTGCGCCGCGATGCGCATGTTGACGAGCACCGTCTGCGACGCGCACACCGTCGTCTGCTGGAAGCTGCGCACGACGCCGCGCCGGGCGACCCGGTGCGCAGGCAGGCCCGCGATGTCCTGGCCGAAGGCGCTGACGCTGCCGTGCGATGTCGGCAGGAAGCCGCTGAGCATGCTCAGCAACGTCGTCTTGCCGGCACCGTTCGGCCCGATCAGGCCGACGATCTCGCCGCTGCGCACGGCGAACGAGACGTCCTCGACTGCCTTCAGCCCCTTGAAGCGGCGGCTGACGTTGCGCAGCTCGAGCGCGACCGCGGCGCGGTGCGCTTGGGCCACCAGCGGCACCGGCTCGGGAAGGGCTTCGTCGGCTGCGTGCCGCATGCGCCACCGCAGCAACCGGGGCCGTTTGAGGAGCCAGCCGACCAGGCCGTCGGGCAGCACGCGCACGACGATCAGCAGCATCAGGGCGAAGGCTGCGAAATTCAGCTCGCCCATGAAGCGCAGCGCCTCGGGCAGGGCCGCGAACAGTGCGCCCCCGAGCATCGGGCCGAACAGCGTCGCCTTGCCGCCCAGGATCACCGCCAGGATTCCCGTGGCCGAATTGGCGACGCCGAACAGCGCCGGCGCCAGCACGAACACCTTGGGCACGAGCAGCCCGCCGGCGAGTGCAGCCAGGCCGCCCGACAGCGCGATGTTGCAGACGCGCGCGCGTGCGGTTGCGATGCCCAGCGACTCGGCCAGCGCAGGCGCCTCGCGGATCGCGTCCCAGCAGCGGCCGGTGGCGCTGTCGCGCAGGTTGCGCAGCAGCACGAACGCGAGCACCAGCGCCGCGCCGATGACCGCCAGGTAGGCCTGCTGCTGGTTCCATCCGAGTGCACCGGCGCCGGGCATCGGCTGCACCGACACCATCAGCCCCATCGGCCCGCGGGTCAGCTCGACCCAGTGACTGGCGAGCAGCAGCAGCAGTTCGGCGACCACCAGCGTCGCGATCGCGAAATAGGCGCCGCTCAGGCGTGCCGAGACGACGCCCAGCAAGGCGCCGAGCAGCAGACCGGGGATCACGCTGAGCGGCAGCACCAGCCAGTAGTTCCAGCCGAGCGCCGTGACGAGCAGCCCGGCGGTGTACGCGCCCAGGCCGAGGAAGGCGGCGTGGCCGAAGCTCACATAGCCGATCTGGCCGAACGTGATGGCGACGCCGAGCGCGAAGACGGCGAGCACACCGGCGTACGAGGCCACGTCGAGCCAGTAGGCCGAGCGCAGCAGGCTCGCGACGATGCCCACGAGCACCAGGCCGAGCAGCAGGTCGCGTGCACTGCGTTTCACGTGCGCGCTCCGAACAGCCCCTGCGGGCGCAGCAGCAAGGTCAGCAGCATCAGGCCGTAGACGCACGCGGTGGCGACCCCTTCGTCGAGATACAGGCCGAGGATCGCCTCGACGACGCCGATGCCGAGCGCGCACACGACCGCGCCGATGGAGCTGCCGAGCCCGCCCATCACGACGATCACGAAGGCCTTGATCAGCACCGCCTGCCCGAGCGCCGGCGAGTACGAGGTGATCGGCGCCAGCAGGCCGCCGCCGAAGCCGGCGATCGCCGCGGCGAGCACGAAGGCGCGCGAGCCGAGCGCCTCGACGTCGATGCCGACGACGCGCGCCGCATGCTCGCTTTGCGCGACCGCGCGCAGCTCGACGCCGAAACGCGTCCTGCGCGCCAGCTGCTCGAGCGCGAACAGCGTGACGATGCTCGCGCCGATGATGAACAGCCGCTGCGCCGTCAGGCCGATGCCGGCGATCTCGACGCGGCCCTGCAAGCCGTCGACGCGTGCCGGCGCCGGGCCCCAGAGCGACAGCACGACCTGGTAGGCGAGGACCCCCATCGCGAAGGTCGTCAGCAGGATGTCGGTGCGGCCGCCCGGGCGCGGCAGCAGCGGCGCGACCGCGAGGCGATTGAAGACGCCGCCGACGAGGGCACCGACCGCAGCGGCGAGCGGCAGTGCGGCCAGGTACGGCAGGCCGAGCCGGGTGGTCGCGATCACGACCGTCAGCGCCCCCAGCATCACGACCTCGCCATGGCCGAAGTTGATGACGTGGAGGACGCCGAACGCCAGCGTCAGGCCGAGCGCGATCAGGGCATAGCCGAATCCGACGGACAGGCCGTTGACGATCTGCTGTATCAGGGCCTCTGACATGGCGGGTCCTTCAGGCGGCGGCAGCCCGGCCGGGCAACGGAGTCGTGCTCCGCCTTGGGGCGAGGACTTTCAGTCCCCGACGACGATCTTGCCGTCTTTCACGACCAGCGTGACCCACTTTTCCGAGGTCGCCTGGCCGCCCGGGAACTTGATCGGGCCGCGCGGCGAATCCCACGTGCCCTCGCGCAAGGCGCTCGCCAGCTTGGCGGTATCGGTCGCGGTGCCGGCCTTGCGAATGGCCTGGCCGAGGACCCAGATCGACTCGTAGCCGAGGAAGTCGACCTTGCTCGGAGTCTCGTTGAACCTGGCCTGGAACGCGGCGACGAACTTCTTGTTGGTCTCGCCCGGCATCGTGGGCGCCCAGATGTCGACCGTGAAGGCGCCCTCGGCCGCGGGCCCGGCGACCTGCAGGAGTGCCGGCGTGACCGAGCCCGGCAAGATGCAGCGCTTGGCCGTCACGCCGGCCTCGGCCAGCGTGCGCAGCAGATTGCCGCCCTGCTCGGGCGCCGACATCGCGATGCAGACCACATCTGGCTTGGCCGCCTTGACGCGTGACGCGAGGGTGCTGAAGTCGCTCTGCTTCAGGATCTCGTACAGCTCGGTCGAAACGACGACGCTGCCGAACGCGGCCTTCATGTTGGTGATGATCGAGCGCCCGTAGTCGCCGTTCTCGACGACCACCGCCAGGCGCTGCGGCTTGACCTTGTCCTTCAGGTAGGCGTTGAAGACCTCGCCGTCGGTGCTGACCAGCGGGTTGAAACGGAACCCGCGGTCGTAGTCGGTGACCTGCGGTGCCTTGGTCACCGCGGCCAGGAACATCATGCCGTTCTGCTGTGCGACCTGGTTGATGCCGAGCGAGACCGCCGAGTTGATCGCGCCGACGATCACCGGCACCTTGTCTTCGCTGGCGAGCTTGCGCGCAGCGGCGACGCCATCGGCCGGTGTGTAGTTGTCGTCATACACGACGAGCTTCATCGGCGCGCCCTTCAGCACGCCACCGCCCGCATTCAGCATCTCGGCCGCGAGCTCGGCGCCGCGCCGGCCCTGCTGCCCGAGCATGGTCTTGATCGGGTAGACGACGCCGATGGTGAC
>CAXSEJ010000156.1:0-6365 GCA_964236395.1 uncultured Rhizobacter sp. | reverse complement strand
GCCTGCGCCTGCACGCCGAGGTGCGCGACGGTCGCCTGGAGGTCGGCCGAGGTCATGCCGTGATTGTTTCAGAGTCGGCCGGCGACGCATGCGACCGAATTGGCGCCACGCCCATCGGCCATGCGCTGGCCGGCGATCACGTCACGGCCGGGGCGCCTCGACGCGTTCGTGCACCTCCAGCGTGCCGTTCGGTCCGCTCCACACCCGCCGCCAAGCGCCGGGATTCTCGGCCAGGAGCGGGGCCGTGAACCGCTGGTACATGCCGGCCTTGACCGACGCGAGCAGGTACTTGACCGGAACGGTGTCGATGAGCTGCTGGCCCCGCTTGCCATCGACGACGAAGGGCGGCACCACGCATCGCCTGCCGGTGCGCAGGTAGACCCACTGCGGATCGCCGGCGGCGAGGGTGTCGTCGGGCGCGGCCCGGCGATCGAGCCAATCGAGCGCGGCATCGAGGTCGGCAGCCTCGGGCCCGTAGTAGAACAGGCGATAGCGTGCGGCCTGGCCGCGCTGCCCGTACGCGACCTCCTGGTGCTGGTGCCGGTACATTTCGCGCAGCTCGCCGGCGGCGCGCAGCCCGATCACGACGACCAGCAGCCAGGCGACGGCGTTGCCGAGCGCGGTGGGCAGCGTTGGCCAACGGCGCCGCGCTCGCGTCGCCGCCCAGGCCAGCAGCTCGAACAGGGCCAGGGCCAGGAACGGATAGAGCGGCAACAGATAGCGCACGAACTGCTTCTGGAACGGCGTCGCGCACATCGCCGCCAGCGACAACGCGACGTACAGCACGACCGCGTACTCGCGCCGCACGGCCTGCAGCAGCAGCCCGCCGAGCACGAGGATCCCGAGCGGAACGGCGAGCCGGGCCGGCGCTTCCCAGGTGCTGACCGCCTGCCCGATGCTGCGAGGCAGGACGACGAGGTTCGGCGTCACCCGGCGGACGAACCCGGCCGGCGTCAGCGGGCCGAGCTCCGGCCACCACGGATCGAAGTAGGTCAGCAGGTTGCGTGCATAGCTGACGTTGAAGTACAGCCACGCTTGCGTCTGGTAGGCGTAGGCCGGCTGTCGGTATTCCGGCGAGGACTCGACGGTCTTGATCCAGCCCTGCCAGCTCGTCACCAGCACGGCGGAGACGACGAGCGCGGTCAACGCGCGCCTCGTCTCCTTCCTGAGCGCGTGGTCGACCACCCAGGCGGCCAGCAGGGCAATGCCGGCGGTCCTCGCCTCGTACGTGAAGACGGCGCACAGGCCGCACAGGAGGAAGCCGAGCCGATCGCGCCGGACCCTGCGCACGACGAAGAAAAGCACGGTGAAGAGCGCGAAGAAGGCGTCTGCGTACAGGGCATCGGAGAAGTAGACGTACTGGGGCTGGAGCAGGCCCACGAGCGTCACCGCGGCCGCCAGCGCCCGTGGCAGGGTGGCCGAGAGCAGCAGGAAGACGGCCATCGCGTAGGCCGCCGAAAAGAAGGCGATCGTGCCGCGCAGCGCGCGCCCGACGACGATCGGGTCGGTGGTCTGGAGGAGGAATTCGTGGACCGCGACCAACGCCGGCACGAAGGGCGGATGAAGGCTGCTCGGCAAGTTGCCGGGCTCGCTCAGGATGCGGTAGCCCTCGCCGCGCGTCAGCGAGGTGCCGAGGATGTAGTAAGCGCCGCCGTCCCAGCGCAGGTCGATGGGCCCGCCCCAGCGAGGCCACCACGAGGCCAGGGCCGCGGCGCCGATCAGCAGGCACATCAGGCCGCGCCGGCGCAGGAGGGTGTCGACGGCGTTCATGAAGTGCACCCCTGGTTCCGATGACGGCTGGAGGTGGCAGCCTCACACGTGGCCGGCCGATGATAGATTCAAGCCGCAAGCGCTCATGTCGGCAGCGGGTCCCGTGCGGCCGGCCGGCGGCGCGACGAGCCCCACGAATCGAGGCCTTCGACATGGCATCCCGCAACGAGCTTTCGGTGCTCTTCCTCGAGCTCAACGAGGCCGAGCACTACTGGATCGCGAAGTTCGCGGCGGAGGGCAAGCTTCCCGTCCTGCGCCGGCTGCTCGACGACGGCGTGTGCCTGACAACGTCGATTCCCGAGTTCGACGCGGCGTCGGATCGGGCGTGGCGCACGATCACGCCGTGGATCATCTGGCCCTCGGTCTACACCGGGATGAAGCCGAGCGAACACGGGATCATCGCCTTCGGCCAGGACACGACCTCGATCCAGGGACGGTGCCTCTGGGACGTGCTCGATCGGGCGGGCGTTTCGACCGGCGTGTTCGGCAGCCTGCTGTCGTTCCCGCCGCGCAATGCCGGCGCGGCGCGCTACTACGTTCCCGAGTCGCTGGCCGACGACCCGGACTGCTTTCCCGCCGAGGCCCGTCCGGTGCAGGAGTTCTCGGTCTTCACGTCGCGCAACTACAGCCAGAGCTTCGCGCGGCAGTATGTCGAGGTCACTCGCCTGCTGGTCAGGTCGATGCACAGCGGCGTGCGTCCGGCCACGGTGATGCGCACGCTGCTGCAGATCCCGCGCGAGCTGGTGCAGGGCGACGCGCGGGTGCCGGAACGCGCCATGATCCAGTCCTACATCCTCACAGACGCCTTCAAGCGCCTGTACGCCGAACACCGGCCGCGCTTCGCCACCCTGCACCTGAACAATGTCGCCTACATGCAGCACCGCTACTGGCGTGCCGCCGAGCCGGACCGTTTCCGCGACGAGTTGAGTCTGACCGACCACCGTTTCTTCGCCACCGTGGACGAGCGCAAGACCTACGAGCAGCGCTTCGCCGGCTGGATCGAGCGCAGCCTGATCTGGACCGACGGCCTCCTCGCCGAGCTGCTCGCGATCGCCGGTGACGACGCGGTCCTCGTCGTCGGCACGGCGCTCGGCCAGAAGCCGCACGATCCCGTGCACGAGATCCACAACCCGGTGGTGCGCCTGGTGCACGAGCGCGAGCTGTTTGCCGCGCTCGGCTTCGCCGAAGCGAAGGTGCTGACGCAGATGAATCCCGACGTGTCGCTGACGCTCGCCGACGAGGCCGAGGCCGAGCGCGCCGCGGCCGTGATGCGCGGCCTGTACGTGCATCCCGGCAAGCCCCTGTTCGAGGTGGACCGGCGCGGGCCGCAGGTCTTTCTCGAACTGCTCATGCCGAGACGGCAGCGGGGCGAGACGCTGCCGCCGATTCGCCACGTGGCGTTGCCTGACTTCGAGGCGCCGTTCGGGCGCCATGTGGACGAGCACCCGACCAACGACCAGTCGACGGCGCAGCACGACGAGCCGGGTTTCCTGCTCGCCTATTGCGCCGGCCGCAAGCTCGAACGGGTGCGGGCCGAGATCCCCGTCACCGACATCGCGCCGATGATCCTGTCGTGGTTCGGCATCGGCCCGCAGCCCTGGATGCACGACGCCGGCCGGCCCGCGATCGAGGTCCATTGACCGGCGCGAGCACGGCGGCCGGGCCACGCGCTCGCCTGTCTTCGATCGCCGTCGGCGTGAAGCTGGCGATCACCCTGGCGCTCTTCGCCTGGCTGCTGCGGAAGGTGGACATCGCCCCGGTGCTGGGCCGGCTGCGGAACATGGCGCCGGCGGCGGCGCTCGGCGCCGAGGTGCTCCTGCTCGTGCAGCTCGGCCTGCTCGCGCTGCGCTGGCACGTCGTCAACCGGATCGTCGATGCGCCCATGCCGGCGGGCCAGGTCTTGCGCCTGAGCGCGATCGGGCACTTCTTCAACCAGGTGCTTCCGTCCGGCTTCGCCGGCGACGCGGCACGCGCCTGGCTCGCCACCCGTGAAGGCGCCCGCGTCGGCCCCGCCGTGCGCGCGATCGTGTGCGATCGCGTCGTCGGCCTGCTGGTGCTGATCGTGATGGTCTCGGTCACCGTTTTCGCCCTGCCCGACCTGGCGGCCGACCGAGTCCCGGGGAAAGACGCGTTTCGACTCGTCGCCGTGCTCGGCGTCGGAGGTCTCGCGGTCTTGCTCCTGCTCGGCCCGGCGGCCGCGCGCTGGCTCATGCAGCACCCGCTGAGCCGGTCGTTGGGCAGGCTGACCCACGACCTCCATCTCGTCGTCTTCCGGTCGCGCGGCCGGAGCGCGGTCGTGATCCTGCTCGCGGTGGCGGTGCAGCTTCTCAACGTGGCGGCGATGCACTGGTGCGCGAACGGCCTGCAGGTCGGTCTCGACTTCGCCGCTGCGCTCGTGATCGTTCCCGCCGTCATGCTCGTCGCGATGGCACCGATCTCCTTCGCCGGCTGGGGCGTCCGCGAAGGCGCCATGGTCGTCGGGCTCGGGCTCGCCGGGATCGCCGCTGCCGATGCGCTGGCGGTGTCGGTCGCCTTCGGACTGGTCCAGGTCGCCCTGGGCGTGCCTGGCGGGGCGCTCTGGCTGGCGCGCCACGGTGCGGCCGCGCCAAAGGCCGCTGGCCCGCCGCTTTAGCCGCGAGGCGGGCCCGCTCAGGTTTCGATGCGGGCCTGCTGGAGCGCCAGCTGGCGCACCAGCTTCGTGAAACGCGCTTCCATTTTCTTGAACTTGAGGAAGTAGAGGAAGGCGACGAAGAACAGCACCAGATGCGACAGGTAAAAGAGCAGGTCGACGCCGCGCGACACGCCGACGCGCTGGGCGACGCTCGTCGACCAGTCGGGATGGATGGCGAACACGAGCATGGCCAGCACGACCGCGAAGATCACCGCCTTGCGCAGGGCGCCGAGACGGGGCAGCAGCAGCACGTAGAAGATGAAGCCGATCAGGACGGCGACGAGGAAGTACTTGAACGTCATTTGAGGAACCTTCCGACGACGAGGTCGAGCAGGATGTTGATCGAGTTCAAGGACGACTGGCCCTTGGCGAGCGAATAGTCTGTGTAGTGGATCTGCACCGGCACCTCGCCGACGACCATCTTGTGCGCCCTGAGCTGGCTGATGATCTCGGAGGCGTGCGCCATGCCCGACTGCGTGAGGTCGAGGCACGCCGCCGCCTTGCGGCTGAACGCGCGCAGGCCGTTGTGGGCATCGGTCATGCGCGCGCCGCTCGTGAGGTTGGCCAGCGCGACCGCGGTCTTCAGCACGACCTTGCGAACGCGCGGAACCTTGCTGCCGGTGCCGAGGAACCGCGATCCGCAGACCACATCGACGCTTCCTCCGCTCAGCAGACGCACCGCGGCAAGCGCGTCCTCGACGCGGTGCTGGCCATCGGCGTCGAAGGTGACGATGCAGCTTGCGCCACGTTCGAGCGCACACGTGATTCCCGTCTGCAGTGCCGCGCCCTGGCCGAGGTTGATGGCGTGGGTGACGACGGTGGCCGACAGCGCCTTCAGGACCGACGCGGTGTCGTCCGAGGAGCCGTCGTTGACGACCAGCACGTTCGGAAAAGACGCCGCCAGGCCCCGGACGACATCGCCGATGACGCGCGACTCGTTGTACGCGGGAACGACCACGAAGGTCTCGCCGAGCACTTCATCCAGGTGCTTGGGCTGCATTGCGGTCCGCCGGTTCATGAGGGGTCGTCGACTGTACGTCGGCGGCGTGGGTGCGCAGCGTCGTGCGCTTCGCTCGTCAGATCTCCGCTTGGCGGATGCAAGCTGCCACGTGTGGCGCGCCGGCGGGCTCCAGCACCGGCACGACCTCCGCGCAGCGCCCGATCGCGTGCGGGCAGCGGGTGCGGAACACGCAGCCCGACGGCGGCGCCAGCGGCGACGGCAGCTCGCTCGACAAGGCCGTGCGCGCCGCCCGCGCCAGCGCCGCCGCACCCCTGGCCTCGCTCGCGCCGCCGATGCGCGGCGTGCTCGCCAGCAGCGCCCGCGTGTACGGGTGGCGCGGCGTGTCGAACAGGGCGCGCTTGGGCGCCCGCTCCATCACCCGGCCGAGGTACATGACGATCACCTCGTCGGCGATGAGCTCGACGACGCCGAGGTTGTGCGAGATGAAGACGTAGGCCACGCCGGTCTCTTCCTGCAGGTCCATGAGCAGGTTGAGCACCTGGGCCTGGATCGAGACGTCGAGGGCCGAGACCGGCTCGTCGGCGACGACGATCTTCGGCGCCAGCATGAGCGCGCGGGCGATCGCGATGCGCTGGCGCTGGCCGCCGGAGAACATGTGCGGGTAGCGGTCGGCGTGTTCCCGGCGCAGGCCGACGCGGGCCAGCATGGCCCCGGCCCGCTCGGCCTGCTCGGCGCGGCCGAGCTCGCCCTGGAGGGCGAGCGGCTCGGCCAGCACCTGGCCGATTTTCTTCCTCGGGTTGAGGCTGGCGAACGGGTTCTGGAACACCATCTGCACCGCTCGGCGCAGGCGCGCGCGGGTGGCGGCGTCGGCGCTCGCCAGGTCGTGACCGTCGATGCGCAGGGCACCGGCCGTCGGCGGCTCGAGCATCGCCACCTGGCGCGCCAGCGTGCTCTTGCCGCAGC
>CAXSEJ010000155.1:0-6412 GCA_964236395.1 uncultured Rhizobacter sp. | reverse complement strand
GCGGCAGCACGGTCTGCACGCCGGCGTGCCAGAGCATCGCCTGCGTCGCCAGGCCCACCTGCGAGAACAGCCGCTCCGAACCGCAACCCGGGAAATAGAAGACGGCTTCGCTGTCGGCATTCGTCGTCTTCGGGTTGCGAATGATCGGAACGTAGTCCTTGTCCTCGATGTCGAGCAGCGCCCGCGCCGTCTTCTTCGGCAGGTTGCCGGGCATCTTCTTGTTGATGAAGTGGATGACCTGCTCTTTGATCGGCGGCGTGCCGTGCGTCGGCCGGGGCGCGGCCGTCTGCTGGTTGGCGAGGCCGCGCACGAGGTTGTTGGCGGCGCGCTGGGCCTTGAAGCCGACGTCGACCATCGCCGTGCGCATGACCTTGATCGTCTGCGGGCTGGTGGCGTTGAGGAACACCATCGCCGCCTTGCTCGCGGGCCGGAAGCGCTTCTTGCCCATCTTGCGGAGCAGGTTGCGCATGTTCATCGACACGTCGCCGAAGTCGATGTCGACCGGGCAGGCCGGCAGGCACTTGTGGCACACCGTGCAGTGGTCGGCCACGTCCTCGAATTCCTCCCAGTGGCGGATGGAGATGCCGCGCCGTGTCTGTTCTTCGTAGAGGAAGGCCTCGATGAGCAGCGAGGTGGCGAGGATCTTGTTGCGCGGGCTGTAGAGCAGGTTCGCGCGGGGCACGTGCGTGGCGCACGGCGGCTTGCACTTGCCGCAGCGCAGGCAGTCCTTGATCGAGGTCGCGATCTCGCCGATGTCGCTGCGCTGCATGATCAGCGACTCGTGGCCCATGAGTCCGAAGCTCGGCGTGTAGGCGTTGGTGAGATCGGCCTGCAGCGAGGCACTGCGCAGCAGCTTGCCCTGGTTGAAGCGGCCCTCGGGATCGACTCTTCTCTTGTAGTCGGCGAAGCCCGCGAGCTCGGCGTCGGTCACGAACTCGAGCTTGGTGATGCCGATGCCGTGCTCGCCGGAGATCACGCCGTCGAGCCGGCGCGCCAGCGCCATGATGCGCACCACGGCGGCGTGCGCCGTCTGCAGCATCTCGTAGTTGTCGCTGTTGACGGGGATGTTGGTGTGCACGTTGCCGTCGCCGGCGTGCATGTGCAGGGCGATCCAGACGCGGCCGCGCAGCACCTCGCCGTGGATCTTCTGGCACTCGTCGACGATCGGCTTGAGCTCGGCGCCGGCGAAGATGGCCTGCAGCGGCGCGCGGATCTGCGCTTTCCACGAGGCGCGCCAGGTGTGGTCCTGCAGCAGCTGGAACACGGTGCGGCCGTCTGTCTCGGCGCCGGCCGGCGCGTCGGGACCGCCGAGACCGGCCGCGGGCCGATCGAGCGAATGAAGCCAGCCGCGCCAGAGCCCGCCGACCCGGCGCAGCAGCGCGAGCGCCTGCTGGACGCGGTCTTCGAGCAGCTCGGCCGAGGCGATGTCGACGGCGTCGTCGCTCTTGCCGAGCGGCAGCTGGCCGGTGGCGAAGAAGGCCTCGAGGCGGTCGACGAGCGCCAGCTTGTTGGCCAGGCTCAGCTCGATGTTCAGCCGCTCGATGCCCTCGGTGTACTCGCCCATGCGCGGCAGCGGGATGACCACGTCTTCGTTGATCTTGAAGGCGTTGGTGTGCTTGCTGATCGCCGCCGTGCGCTTGCGGTCGAGCCAGAACTTCTTGCGCGCTTCCGGGCTGACGGCGACGAAGCCTTCGCCGGAGCGGGCGTTGGCGATGCGGATGACTTCGCTGGTGGCCCGGGCCACGGCGTCGGCATCGTCGCCGACGATGTCGCCGAAGAGGGCCATCTTCGGCAGGCCGCCCCTTTTGCTCTTGGTCGCGTAGCCGACCGCTTTCAGGTAGCGGTCGTCGAGGTGCTCGAGGCCGGCGAGAAGCACGCGCTCGCCCGGTTCGGAACGCGCCGCCAGGTCGAACAGGTAGTCGCGGATCTCGACGATCGACGGCACCGCGTCCTTGGCGTTGCCGAAGAACTCGAGGCACACCGTGCGCACGTGGGCCGGCATGCGGTGCACGATCCAGCGCGCCGAGGTGATGAGCCCGTCGCAGCCTTCCTTCTGGATGCCGGGCAGGCCGGCGAGGAACTTGTCGGTGACGTCCTTGCCGAGGCCTTCCTTGCGGAACACGGCGCCGGGCACTTCCAGCCGCTCGACGCGCTCGGTCTTCTTGCCGGTCGCGTCGAGCCAGCGCAGCTCGAAGGCCACCTTCGGCGCGTCGTGGATCTTGCCGAGGTTGTGGTCGAGCCGTGTCACCTCCAGCCACTTCGCTTCCGGCGTGACCATGCGCCACGACGCCAGGTTGTCGAGTGCCGTGCCCCAGAGCACCGCCTTCTTGCCGCCGGCGTTCATGGCGACGTTGCCGCCGACGCACGACGCCTCGGCCGACGTCGGGTCGACGGCGAAGACATAGCCGGCGCGCTCGGCCGCATCGGCCACGCGCTGGGTCACGACGCCGGCTTCCGTCCACACCGTGGCGACCGGATGGTCTACACCCGGCAGCGAGCGCATCTCGACCTCGGTCATCGCCTCCAGCTTCTCGGTGTTGATGACCGCGCTCGACCAGGTGAGCGGTATCGCGCCGCCGGTGTAGCCGGTGCCGCCGCCGCGCGGAATGATCGTGAGGCCGAGCTCGATGCAGCCGGCGACCAGCCTCGCCATTTCGGCCTCGGTGTCGGGCGTGAGAACCACGAACGGGTACTCGACGCGCCAGTCGGTCGCATCGGTGACGTGCGAGACCCGCGACAGGCCGTCGAACTTGATGTTGTCCTTGGCGGTCACCCGCGACAGGACGCGGGTCGTGCGCTTGCGCAGATCCCACACCGTGCGGAACTGCGCCGCGAACGCCTCGACCGCCGCCTTCGAGAGCGCGAGCAGCTCGCCGACGGCAGCATCGCGCGCCGCGTCGGCCTCCGGCGTGCGGCGCTTTTCGACTTCGCCGAGCCGGTGCTGCAAGGCCTCGATCAGCAGCGCCCGGCGGCGTGGGTTGTCGAGCAGGTCGTCCTGGAGGTAGGGGTTGCGCTGCACCACCCAGATGTCGCCCAGCACCTCGTACAGCATGCGCGCCGAGCGGCCGGTGCGGCGCTCGCCGCGCAGCAGGTCGAGCAGCTGCCAGGCGCGCACGCCGAGCAGCCGGATGACGATCTCGCGGTCGGAGAACGAGGTGTAGTTGTAGGGAATCTCGCGCAGGCGCGGCGCAGCGCCTGCGCCTTCCGCGGCAGCGACGATTTTGGCGAGTGGAAGAGGTGCGTTCATGCGGCGAAACAGCGAAACCCATCGTACCGCAGCGCACCATTTCGGGCCGCCCGTGGACCATCAGCGGGGTATTCCCCGTTGCCCCGGCGCCGCCGTTCCAGCGATAAACGCCGCTGTCATGCGGGCACGCCATACTGCCGCCCGTGTGCCGTTCCGGCACCTCTCCCGACTCAGGAAGCAGCCATGAAATTGAAGACCCTGGCGATGTCGAGCGTCGCCCTTTTGTCCGGCCTGGCGCTGGCTACGGCGGCCCGCGCGCAGACGGAAATCCAGTGGTGGCACTCCATGACCGCCGTCAACGGCGAATGGGTCAACGACCTGGCCAAGGACTTCAACGCCAGCCAGAAGAACTACAAGATCACGCCGATCTTCAAGGGCAGCTACGACGAGTCGATGACCGCCGCGATCGCCGCCTTCCGCGCCGGCAATGCGCCGCACATCCTGCAGGTGTTCGAGGTCGGCACCGCCACCATGATGGCCAGCAAGGGCGCCATCGTGCCGGTCGGCAAGGTGATGACCGACGCCGGCGCCAAGTTCGACCCGAAGGCTTATGTGCCGGCCGTCGCCGGCTACTACACGGCGCCGAACGGCCAGATGCTCAGCTTCCCGTTCAACAGCTCGACCACGATCTTCTACTTCAACAAGGACGCCTTCAAGGCGGCCGGCATCCCGACCGACAAGGCGCCGAGCACCTGGCCCGAGATCGTGTCGGCGGCGGCGAAGCTGAAGGCGAGCGGCCACAGGTGCCCGTTCACGACCGCGTGGCAGGGCTGGACTCAGCTCGAGAGCTTCTCGGCCTGGCACAACGTCGAGTTCGCGACCCGGCAGAACGGCCTGGCCGGCCTCGACGCGCGGCTGAAGGTCAACTCGCCGCTGCATCAGCGCCACATCGAGAACCTCGCCAACATGGCCAAGCAGGGCCTGTTCGTCTACAAGGGGCGCGGCAACGTGCCGGAGGCGACTTTCGTCTCGGGCGAGTGCGCCATGATCAACACGTCGTCGGGCTTTTACGGCAACGTCGCCAAGAACGCCAAGTTCGACTATGGCCTGGCCGCCCTGCCCTACTACCCCGACGTGCCTGGCGCACCGCAGAACACGGTCATCGGCGGCGCCAGCCTCTGGGTGCTCTCGGGCAAGAAGGCCGAGGAGTACAAGGGCGTGGCCAGCTTCTTCAGCTACCTGTCCAGCCCCGAGGTGCAGTCGGCCAGCCACAAGCGCACCGGCTACCTGCCGATCACGACCGCGGCCTACGAGCTGACGGAGAAGTCGGGCTTCTACAAGGACAAGCCCGGCACCGACGTGGCCGTGACGCAGATGATCAGGAAGGTCACCGACAAGTCGCGCGGCATCCGCCTCGGCAACTACGTTCAGATCCGGGCGATCGAGGACGAGGAGCTGGAGCAGGTCTGGTCGGGCAAGAAGTCGGCCAAGGAGGCGCTCGACTCGATCGTCGGCCGCGGCAACGAGCTGCTGGATAGATTCCAGAAAGCCAACAAGGGCTGAGCCCTTGTTCGCTTTCGGCCGCGTCGCGGCCGTCGCCAACAGGGCTGCTCCCCACCCGGCCTCCCCTCCGAGAGGGGAGGAGCGAGACGGCTTCGGGCGGATCCGTGGCGGCTGAAAAGCGCGTCGTCTTCCGCTCGGCCTGGCTGCCGTGGGCGCTGCTCGCGCCGCAGGTGGCCATCATCGCGGTGTTCTTCTTCTGGCCGGCCGGCCAGGCGCTTCTGCAGTCGCTGCAGCAGTCCGACGCCTTCGGCACCTCGGTCGAGTTCGTCGGCCTCGAGAACTTCAAGAACCTCTGGCGCGACGAGACCTACCTCGCCTCGTTCTGGACCACGGCCGTGTTCTCGGTGCTCGTCGCCTTCTTCGGCCTCACGATCTCGCTGCTGCTCGCCGTCTTCGCCGATCGCGTCGTCAAGGGCTCGGGCGTCTACCGCACGCTGCTGATCTGGCCCTACGCGGTGGCACCGGCGGTGGCCGGCGTGCTGTGGCTCTTCATGTTCTCGCCTTCGGTGGGCGTCGTCTCGTACGCCCTCGAACGCATCGGTGTCGACTGGAACCACCTGCTCAACGGCCCGCAGGCGATGGCGCTGATCGTCATGGCGGCGGTGTGGAAGCAGATTTCGTACAACTTCCTGTTCTTCCTCGCCGGGCTGCAGAGCATCCCCAAGTCGCTGATCGAGGCGGCCGCGATCGACGGCGCCCAGCCGTGGCGGCGCTTCTGGACCATCCAGTTCCCGCTGCTCTCGCCCACGACCTTCTTCCTGCTCGTCATCAACGTCGTCTACGCCTTCTTCGACACCTTCGGCATCGTCGACACAGTGACACAGGGCGGGCCCGGCAAGGCGACCGCCATCCTGGTCTACAAGGTCTACTACGACGGCTTCAAGGCACTCGACCTCGGCGGCTCGGCCGCGCAGTCGGTCGTGCTGATGGTGATCGTGGTCGCCCTCACGGTCGCGCAGTTCCGCTTCGTCGAGAAGAAGGTGAACTACTGATGGTCGAACGCCGCCCCGGCCTCGGCCTGCTCGCCCACGCCATCCTGATCGTCGGCGTGCTGGTCGTGGCGCTGCCGATCTACATCACCTTCGTGGCCTCGACGCACACGGCGCAGGAGGTGGTGCAGGCGCCGATGCCGCTGCTGCCGGGCCCGCACCTGGTCGAGAACTACACGACGGCGCTGTTCGGCGGCGGCGCGGCGCGGGCCGGCTCGAACGCTTCGGTCGGCCGCATGATGTTGGTGAGCCTGGTGAGCGCGCTCGTCATCACCCTCGGCAAGATCGCCATCTCGCTGCTGTCGGCGTTCGCGATCGTCTACTTTCGCTTTCGCTTTCGCCAGTTCTTCTTCTGGGCCATCTTCGTCACCCTGATGCTGCCGGTCGAGGTGCGCATCCTGCCCACGTACAAGGTGGTCGCCGACCTCGGCATGCTGAACAGCTTCAGCGGACTCACCATCCCGCTCATCGCCTCGGCGACGGCGACCTTCCTGTTCCGCCAGTTCTTCCTCACCGTGCCCGACGAGCTGGTCGAGGCGGCGCGCGTCGACGGTGCCGGCCCGATGCGCTTCTTCAATGACATCCTGGTGCCGCTGTCGGCCACCAGCATCGCCGCGCTCTTCGTCATCCAGTTCATCTACGGCTGGAACCAGTACCTGTGGCCGCTGCTCGT
>CAXSEJ010000154.1:0-6415 GCA_964236395.1 uncultured Rhizobacter sp. | reverse complement strand
CCCGCTGACCATCGAGACCGTCGACCTGGAGGGGCCGCACGCCGGCGAGGTGCTCGTCGAGGTGAAGGCGACCGGCATCTGCCACACCGACGAGTTCACGCTCTCCGGTGCCGACCCCGAGGGACTCTTTCCGGCCATCCTCGGCCACGAGGGGGCCGGCGTCGTGCGCGAGGTCGGCGCCGGCGTGACGAGCCTCGTCGAAGGCGACCACGTCATTCCGCTGTACACGCCCGAGTGCCGCGAGTGCAAGTTCTGCCTCTCGCGCAAGACCAATCTGTGCCAGCGCATCCGCTCGACCCAAGGCAAGGGCCTGATGCCCGACGGCACCAGCCGCTTCTCGCTCGACGGCAGGCCGCTCCTGCACTACATGGGCACCTCGACCTTCGCCAACCACATCGTGGTGCCGGAGATCGCGCTGGCCAGGATCAGGAAGGACGCGCCCTTCGACGTCGTCTGCTACATCGGCTGCGGCGTGACCACCGGCGTCGGCGCGGTGCTCTTCACGGCGAAGGTCGAGGCGGGGGCCAACGTCGTCGTGTTCGGGCTCGGCGGCATCGGGCTGAACGTGATCCAGGGCGCGAAGATGGTCGGTGCCGGCAAGATCATCGGCGTCGACCTCAACCCGGGCCGCGAGGCCATGGCGCGCAAGTTCGGCATGACCGACTTCGTGAACCCGAAGGACGTGGCCGAGGTCGTCGACCGCATCGTCGAGCTCACCGATGGCGGCGCCGACTACAGCTTCGAGTGCATCGGCAACACGACGACCATGCGCCAGGCGCTCGAGTGCTGCCACAAGGGCTGGGGCCAGTCGATCATCATCGGCGTGGCGCCCGCCGGCGCCGAGATCGCGACGCGGCCGTTCCAGCTCGTCACCGGGCGTGTCTGGAAGGGCTCGGCCTTCGGCGGCGCGCGCGGCCGCACCGACGTGCCGAAGATCGTCGACTGGTACATGAACGGCAGACTGGCGATCGACGAGCTCATCACGCACCGCCTGAAGCTCGACGACATCAACGAAGGCTTCGAGCTGATGAAACGCGGCGAGTCGATCCGTTCGGTCGTCGTCTACTGACTCGCATGGCCACGCAGGTCGCACCCTACGGCGCCTGGCCGTCGCCTCTCGCCGCGGCGCAGCTCGCCGCGGCCAATGTCCGCTTCGGCCAGATCGCCGTCTGCGGCGACGCGGTCCTGTGGAGCGAAGGGCGGCCGCGCGAGGGCGGCCGCAATGTCGTCGTCGAGTGCGACCTCGGCGGCGAGCGGCAGGACCGCGTGCCCGCCCCGTACGATGCGCGCACGCGCGTGCACGAGTACGGCGGCGGCGCCTTTGCGGTGAGTGCCGACGGCGAGCTGTTCTTCAGCCACGACGCCGACCAGCGGCTTTACCGCGGCCGCCGTGGCGCCGTGCCGGAGGCCATCACCGAACCCGGTCCGCACCGCTTCGCCGACACCGTCGTCGACGCTGCACGCGGCCGCCTCGTCGCCGTGCGCGAAGACCACGCGACCGCCGGCGGCGAAGCGGTGGCCTCGCTGGTTGCCATCGACCTCTCGTCGGGCAGGCAGACCGTCCTGGCCAGCGGCCACGACTTCTTCTCCAGCCCGCGCCTCTCGCCCGACGGCGCCCGGCTCGCCTGGCTCAGCTGGGACCACCCGCGCATGCCGTGGCAGGGCAGCGACCTGTGGGTCGCCGGGTTCAGCGCCGACGGCGGCCTCGGCGAGGCGCGCCATGTCGGCGGCGGCGAGCGGGAGTCGGTGTTCCAGCCGGAGTGGTCGCCGTCCGGAGAGCTGCACTTTGCGTCCGACCGCAGCGGCTGGTGGAACCTGTACCGCGAGCGCGGCGGCCACATCCAGGCCATCTGCCCGATGGCGGCCGAATTCGGCGAGCCGCAATGGGTCTTCGGACTGTCCATGTACGGCTTCGAGCCGAACGGCGCCATCGTGTGCTGCTACGGGCAGGGCGGCACGTCCTGCCTCGCCCGGATCGGCGGCGACGACGTGCTCGCTCCCTTCGACACGCCGTTCACGAAGATCCACGGGCTGCGCGTCGGCGCGGGCTTCGCCGCCTTTCTCGGCGGTTCGCCGACGCAGCCCGAGTCGGTCGTGCGGCTCGACCTCCGCACGGGCCAGCCGCGCCTCCTGGCGCGCTCGAGCGAGATCGTGCTCGCCGATGCCGACACCTCGGTCGCCGAAGCCATCACCTTCCGGAGCGACGACGGCCGCGAGGCCCACGCCTTCTTCTACGCGCCGGCGAACGCGGGCTGGAGCGGGCCACCCGGCACCCGCCCGCCGCTGCTGGTGCTGAGCCACGGGGGCCCGACGTCGGCCGCCGGCAACGAGCTGAAACCGGCGCTGCAGTACTGGACCAGCCGCGGCTTCGCCGTCGTCGACGTGAACTACGGCGGCAGCAGCGGCTACGGCCGCGCCTATCGCGAGCAGCTCGACGGCCGCTGGGGCATCGTCGACGTCGACGACGTCGTGGCGGCGGCCCGGTACCTCGTCGAGCGGGGCGACGTGGACGGCAAAAGGGTCGCCATCCGCGGCGGCAGCGCCGGCGGCTTCACCACGCTCGCCGCCCTCACCTTCCGCAGCTTCTTCAAGGCCGGCGCCAGCCACTTCGGCGTCAGCGACCTGGCGGCGCTGGCCCGCGACACGCACAAGTTCGAGTCGCACTACCTCGAGTCGCTGGTCGGCCCCTGGCCGGAGCGGGCCGACGTGTACCGCGAGCGCTCGCCCCTTTATTTTCCGGAGCGGCTCGACAGCGCGCTGATCCTGTTCCAGGGCGCCGACGACAAGGCCGTGCCGCCGGCGCAGGCCGAGGCCATGCACGCGGCGGCGAAGGCGCGCGGCCTGCCTGTCGCGTACCTGCTTTTCGCTGGCGAGCAGCACGGCTTTCGCCGCGCCGAAACGATCCGGCGGGTGTTCGAGGCCGAGCTGTACTTCTACGGCCGGGTCTTCGGCTTCACCCCGGCCGGTGAGATCGAGCCGGTCGAAATCGACAATCTCGCGCCATCTGCCACGCCGGCATAGAACCGTTTCGCCTGGACACAGGCGGGGCCGGCGAGCCGGCCTATGCTGTCTCGTCACCGACCGCACCCTATCGGACCTCGCGATGAAACCGACCTGGCGAACCCTCTGGCAGCAGCGCGACATCGTCGTCTACCGCGACGAGATCGAAGTCGACCGCTTGCCGGCCGAGCGAATCGAGCGGGTCTACCTCGTCTACCGCGGCGCCGGCGACTGCCCCGGCGACGTGGTCCAGAGCATCGTCGAGCTGGCCGGCGCAGAGGGCTTCGCGCTGTTCGAGTCGAACACCGGATTCGCCGGGCGGGTCAATTTCGAGCGCCAGTCGTTCTGGCACGAGCGTGCCTGTGTGCACTGGGTCGCGCTGGCCAGCGCTGGCCTGCCGTGGCGCCTGCGCTTTGCCGCCTGGCGAGGCGACGCCTCCAGCCGCGCCTTCCGCCGCCTCTCCCGCGACGAGCTGGCCAGCCACGTGGCGCGTTGGCGGCTCGATGGACCCGAAACCTGGGACGAGCGCAAGCAGCGCCGCATCGAGCGGAGCCGCCCGTTCACGCACGCCTCGCACGCCTCGCACGCCTGAGGCGGTCCGGGCGCGGGACGAAAAAAAGCCCGGCAAGCCGGGCTTTTCGATGCTCGATCGCGTCGGCGATCAGGCCTTCGGGGCCGAGGCGGCCTTCATGTCTTTCTTCGTGCTGTCGTGCTTGACGCCCGATGCGGCCGTGTCGCTGTGCTTGCCCATCGTGGCAGCCGGCTTGGCCGTCACGCCGGAAGCCGCCTTTTCCGTGTGGGCTGCAGCAAACGCACCGAGGCTGAAAGCCGAGGCCAGGACGGCGGTGATGAGGGTCTTCATGGTGGGAACTCCCGAGTTGTGGATCGCTAAGAGCCGATTGCTCCGGCGCTCACAACGTTGGCCGGCGCCTCGACGTTGACAAATCGTCACTCGAAACGTCGTTCCCGCATCCACTTCGTCGCCACCCACTTTTCCCCCGCGCTGACCGGCGCACCGCCGTGCAGGGTGCGCGTGGCGGGGTCGGGGCGGTCGTAGCTGAAGAACACGGCGTTGCCGCGCACCGGGGCGACGTCGAGCCCGACGTCGGGGAACACCGTCGCGCCGCCGGCCTCGGGGGTGTTGAGATAGCAGACGAGCGAGGCGACCCGCTGCCCGCCACGGGCCAGGATCGCCGGCGTGCCGGGCTCGCCCGGGTCGAAGTAGTCGTAGTGGGGTCTGTACTCGGCACCCGGCCCGTAGCGCAGGATCTGCAGGCCTTCGCCGTTTTCGAGCGGCCAGTCGAGCAAGGCGGCGATGCGGGCCTCGAGCCGGGCGCAGACTGCAAACTCGGCCGGCAGGAAGAACATGCCGTCGCTGGTGCGGGCCTCGTTGACGGCGCTCGAACCGGTGCGGGTCTCGACCGTCTCGGAACGGGCCAGCCGCGCCCGCGCCAGGGTGATGAGCTCGGCGCACTCCTCGTCGGACACCAGGTCGCCGAAGACGATGACGCGCGGCGCGGCGAGGGCAAGCAGCACCTTCACCTCGCGGTCGCCGGCCGGCACGAGGGGACGGCTGCAGGAGATCGCGGTGCCGGGAACCGGTCGCGCCGGGCCGGCCGCCTCGGCCGCCTCGTGGCCGTCGCCGGTCAGGCGCAGGTGCTGGCGCATCGTCTTCTCGAGCGCTTCGATGGCGACGTCTTCGGTCCAGCCGCTCGCCTTCATCGCATCGACGACGACCTCGGGCGGGTGCCCCGCCGTGGCCTGGGCGACGATCCAGCGCTCGAGCTCGTTGGTGATCGACTGGGTGCTCACGACGGCGGATTTTGCCGGAGGCCGCGGCCGCCGTGGCATGCCGGCCGTCAGCGAAAGTCGCGGCTCCGGCTGACCAGCCCGTTGAGCAGCGCGGTATGGTCGATCATGCGCATGGCGAGCAGGTGCACCACCGCCTCGTCGCCTTCTTCCTGACGCTGCCAGCGGCCGTACACGGTGAGCAGCGTCGCGCCGAGCAGGGCCTTGCGCTGCGCCTCGGCGACGCGCGGCCAGACGATCACGTTGACCGAGCCGGTGTCGTCTTCGAGGGTGACGAACACCGTGCCCTTGGCGGTCTCGGGCCGCTGCCGGTGCGTGACCAGGCCGCTCGCACGCGCCAGGCGGCCATGCGGGAACTCGCGCAGGCGCGCTGCCGGCAGGACCTTGAAAGCGTCGAGCCGGGGGCGCAGCAGGGCGAGCGGATGGCGCTTCAGGGTGAGGCCGAGCGAGCGGTAGTCGGCGAGCATCTCTTCGCCCTGGCCCGGCGCCGCCAGGGTGATGGCCTCGTCGTTCATGCGCGTGGCGCGGAGCAGCTCGGTGGGCCGGGTGTCGATGCCGGCGACGGCCCAGGCGGCCTGGTGGCGATGCCCGGTGAGGCCGCCCAAGGCGTCGGCTTCGGCGAGCACGGCCAGCGCCCTGGCGTCGAGCCGGGCGCGGCGCGCCAGGTCTTCGGCGCTCGTGAAGGGCGCTTCGGCCCGGGCGGCGACGAGGCGCTCGCCGGCTTCCTTGTTGAGGCCCTTGACGCGGTCGAGCCCGAGCCGCACCGCATGCCACGGGCCCCGGCCGGGCGCCTCGAGCGTGCTTTCCCACTCGCTCTCCCGCACGTCGACCGGCCGCACCTCGACGCCGTGCTCGCGCGCATCGCGCACCAGCTGCGCCGGCGCGTAGAAGCCCATCGGCTGGGCGTTGAGCAGGCCGCACAGGAACGCGTCGGGGTGATGGCACTTGATCCAGCTGCTCACGTAGGCGAGCAGCGCGAAGCCGGCGGCATGGCTCTCCGGGAAGCCGTATTCGCCGAAGCCCTGGATCTGCTTGAAGATGCGCTCGGCGTACTCCCGCGCGTAGCCCTTCTCGACCATGCGGCCGACGATCTTCTCGTGGAACGGGCTCAACCCGCCCCGCCGCTTCCACGCGGCCATGGCGCGGCGCAGGCGATCGGCCTCGCCGGCGGTGAAGTCGGCGGCGAGCATCGCGATCTGCATCACCTGCTCCTGGAAGATGGGCACGCCCTGGGTTCGCGCCAGCGCCGGCAGCAGCTCCTCCGAGCACTCGATCTCGCTCATCGGCAGGCCGCGGTTCTTCAGGTAGGGGTGGACCATGCCGCCCTGGATCGGCCCCGGCCGGACGATCGCGACTTCGACGACGAGGTCGTAGTAGCAGCGCGGCTTCAGGCGCGGCAGCATGCTCATCTGCGCCCGGCTCTCGATCTGGAACACGCCGACGGTGTCGGCGCGGCAGATCATGTCGTAGGTGGGAACGTCGCCGTCGGGGATGTCCTGCATCGCGAACGACGCCCGGCCGAGCTTGGCGGCGATGTGCCCGAGCGAGCGGCGGATCGCGCTCAGCATGCCGATGGCGAGGATGTCGACCTTGAGCAGGCCGAGCG
>CAXSEJ010000153.1:0-6456 GCA_964236395.1 uncultured Rhizobacter sp. | reverse complement strand
GCGAAGGCCTCGAGCTTGGCCTGCTCGAAGGTGCGGATCATGACGATGTCGACCATCCGGCCGATCACCCGCGCCGTGTCTTCCACCGGCTCGGCACGGCCGAGCTGGCTGTCGGACGCGGTGAGGTTCACGACCGAGCCGCCCATCTGGTACATGCCGGCCTCGAAGCTCACGCGGGTGCGCGTCGAGGCCTTCTCGAAGATCATGGCCAGCGTGCGGTCGACCAGCGGTGTGTACTTCTCGTAGTTCTTGAAGCGCTTCTTGATCTCGGCCGCGCGCTCGAACAGGTAGGCGTACTCCTCGGCGCGCAGGTCGGCGAACTGCAGGAAGTGTTTGCCGAGCGCCTTGCCGGGCTTCATGTCGCTGTGACGGCTACGGCGCAGGCTCGGCCAGGAACGACTTGATCAACGGGCAGAGGATCGCCGTGATCCTCGCCGCTTCGTCCTGGCTCAGGATGAGGGGCGGCAGCAATCGCACCACGCGCTCGGCCGTCACGCTGATCATCAGCCCGCCTTGCGCAGCACGCAGCAGCAATGGCGCGCACGGCCGGTCGAGCTCGATGCCGAGGATGAGGCCCTGGCCCCGGACCTCGACGACGCCTTGCACGCCGGCGAGCTCGCGTTCGAGCCCCGACTTGAGAAAGGCGCCCACCGTGGCGGCGTTGGCGAGCAGGCCGTCTTCTTCCATGATGCGCAGCGTCTCGGCGCCGGCCCGCATCGCCAGCGGGTTGCCGCCGAACGTGGTGCCGTGGTTGCCGGGCCCCATGACGTCGGCCGCCTTCGGCCCGCAGACGATGGCACCGATCGGCACGCCGGAGCCCAGGCCCTTGGCGAGCGGCATCACGTCGGGGCGGATGCCGGCCCACTGGTGCGCGAACCACTTGCCGGTGCGGCCCATGCCGCACTGCACCTCGTCGAGCATCAGCAGCCAGCCGCGCTCGTCGCAGATGCGGCGCACTTCCTGGAGGTAGGCGACGGTGGTCGGCCGGATGCCGCCTTCGCCCTGGATCACCTCGAGGAACACGGCCACGACGTTCGGGTTCGTGCGCGCGACGTTCTCGATCGCCGCCGAGTCGTTCAGCGGCACGCGCACGAAGCCCTCGACCAGCGGGCCGAAGCCGGCCTGCACCTTGACGTTGCCGGTTGCCGACAGGGTCGCGATGGAGCGGCCGTGAAAGGCGGCTTCGTAGACCACGATCTCAGGCCGGTCGATGCCCTTGTCGTGCCCGAACTTGCGCGCGATCTTCAACGCGCCTTCGTTCGCCTCCAGGCCGGAGTTGCAGAAGAAGACGTTGGTCATCCCCGAGATCTGGCACAGCTTGGCGGCGAGCGTCTCCTGCAACGGCACGAGGTAGTAGTTCGAGCTGTGAATGAGCTTGCCGACCTGGTCTTGCAGTGCCGGCACGAGCTTGGGGTGGTTGTGGCCGAGCGTGTTGACGGCGATGCCGCCGAGCCCGTCGAGGTACTTGCGTCCTTCGCTGTCCCAGAGCCAGCAGCCCTGGCCGTGCGAGAGCGCGATCGGCAAGCGCCCGTACGTCTTCATCACGTGCGGCTCGGCGGATGCAGGGGCGGCGGGAGGAAGCTTCTCGGGCGCGTTCATGGGGGTCGCTCCACGGCTTTCGAAAGGAGGGCGGATTCTAAAGGTCGTCGGGCCGTGACGCGCTGCTCTTGTGCCTTGCAACAGCAGGCGGTGTCGGCAGCGACAATCGGCCCGTGGCCACGCCCCGCGACGTCTTCATCCAGGGCCTGACGCGCGACGGCCAGACGTTTCGCCCGAGCGACTGGGCCGAGCGCCTGGCCGGGGCCATGTCGTCGTTTCGTCCCGAAGGCTCGCCCGGCGGCCGCGGCGCCTTCATCGGCTATTCGCCTTACTGCGTGCCGCGCTTCGTCGCCGGGGTCAAGGGCGTCATCGTCAACGAAGCGCTGCGCGAGCTCGAGCCGATGGCCTGGGACTTCGTGATGAACTTCGCCCGCGACAACCAGCTCGTCGTCGTCGAGGATCCCTACGACACCGCGGCGACGCCGGCCGCGTCGCCATGAAAAAGGCCCGCGATGCGGGCCTTTTTCATGGCGAGGAGAGCCGGTCAGGCAGCAGCCGTGGCGAGTGCCTTGACCTTGGCGGACAGGCGGCTCTTGTGGCGGGCCGCCTTGTTCTTGTGAAAGAGGTTCTTGTCGGCAACCGAATCGATGACCGGCTGCGCGATCCTGAACGCTTCGGCCGCCTTGGCCTTGTCGCCGGCATCGACCGCCTTTTGCACGTTCTTGATCACGGTGCGAAAGTGCGAGCGAAGCGCCGTGTTGGCTGCATTCAGCTTCACGTCCTGGCGGGCGCGCTTCAGGCCGGAGGCGCTGCGTGCGGTCTTTTTCTTGGCTTTGGTGGCTGTGGCCATTGAAGTGTCGGCTGGTTTTCGGCAAAGACCGCGAGTATAGCATTCGGCCCCATGAATCTGCTCCGCGCGGCGTCGACCATTTCCCTCTTCACGCTGGCCTCGCGAATCACGGGTCTGCTCCAGGTCATCGTCGTCTCCGCCCTGTTCGGTGCCGGCGCGTCGTTCGACGCCTTCAACGTCGCTTTCCGCATCCCCAACCTGCTCCGCCGCCTGTTCGGCGAGGGCGCCTTTACCCAGGCCTTCGTGCCGACGCTGGCGCGGATTCGCGCCGTCGAGGGCGACGAGTCGACGCAGCGCCTGATCGACGCCGTCGCCACCGCGCTCTTCTGGGTGCTGGTGCTGACCTGCGTGCTCGGCGTCGTCGCCGCGCCGCTCGTGGTGTGGCTGGTCGCCTCGGGGCTGCAACGGCGCGACGAGGCCGTGGTCATGACGCGGCTGATGTTTCCCTACATCGGATTCATTTCGCTGGTGTCGCTGTCGGCGGGCGTGCTCAACACCTGGAAGCGCTTCGCCGTGCCGGCGGCCACGCCGGTGCTGCTCAATCTGTCGATGATCGCGGCGGTCTGGTTCGTGGCGCCGGTGCTCGGCCGCGCCGGCATCCCCACCATCTACTCGCTCGCCGCCGGGGTGATGCTCGGCGGCGTGCTGCAGCTCGCGGTGCAGGTTCCGGCGCTGGCCCGCATCGGCCACCTGCCGCGCATCGGCCTGGCGCCCGCCGCCTTCATGGCCGCCTGGCGCCACCCCGGCGTTGCCATGGTCGTGCGCCAGATGGCGCCGGCGCTGCTCGGCGTCTCGGTCGCGCAGTTCTCCATCCTCATCAACACCCAGATCGCCTCGCACCAGGGCGTCGGTGCCGTCTCCTGGCTGTTCTACGCCGACCGCCTGATGGAGTTCCCGACCGCCCTGCTCGGCGTGGCGCTCGGCGCGGTGCTGATCCCGCAGCTCTCGGCGGCCCAGGCGAAGGACGACGCCGCCTCGTACTCGGGCTTGCTCGACTGGGGCCTGCGCCTCGCGCTGATGCTCTCGCTGCCCTGCGCCGCAGCGCTGCTCGTCTTCCCCGAAGCGATGATCGCGACGCTGTTCCAGCACGGAAACTTCGACGCCACCGACGTCGCCAAGACGGCGGCCGCGCTGCGCGGCTACGGCGTCGGCCTGGTCGGCATCATCGGCGTGAAGATCCTGGCGCCCGGCTTCTATGCGCGCCAGGACATGCGCACGCCGGTGACGATCGCGGTGATCGTGCTGGCGCTGACGCAGGCCATGAACAGCCTCTTCGTGCCGCTGTTCGGCCACGCCGGACTGGCGCTCGCGGTGAGCCTGGGCGCGACGATCAACGCGCTCTGGCTCTTCATCGGCCTGCGCCGCGGCGGCTGGTACCGGCCGGCGCCCGGCTGGCCTCGCTTCAGCCTCGCCGTGCTCGTCGCCACGGTGCTCATGAGCGCCTGGCTCGCCGCTGCCGCCGTCGGCGTCGACTGGGTCGGCCTGGCCGGGCGCGACGCGGTGCGTGCGGCATGGCTCGCCGGCGCCCTGGTCGGTGCAGCGCTGGTGTACTTCGGCGTGCTGTTCGTTGCCGGCCTGCGGCCGCACCACTTCGCGCGC
Organism: uncultured Rhizobacter sp.; assembly: GCA_964236395.1. GTDB lineage: Bacteria > Pseudomonadota > Gammaproteobacteria > Burkholderiales > Burkholderiaceae_C > Schlegelella_A. The sequence continues at coordinate 2,468 of CAXSEJ010000153.1, read as the reverse complement.
CGCGCCTGAGGCCGACCGCTGCCCCGCTTTAAACTTCGTCGATGACCGGTCACCTGCTCCTGCACGCGCCGTCGGCGCTCGAATACTTCGCTTCGCTGGTCGCCGAAGACGAAGGCTTTCCGTTGCTCGAGGCGGCGATCGCCATCGCCCACGACGATCACCCGTCGCTCGACTGCCAGGCGGTGCTGGCCGAGGTCGACGCCGTCGCGGCCCGCCTGAAGGCCCGGCTGCCGAGCGACGCGGCGCCGATGCAGCGCCTGCGCCTGCTCAACCGCTTCTTCTTCCAGGAACTCGGCTTTGCCGGCAACGTCAACGACTACTACGACGTCGGCAACAGCCATCTCCATGTCGTCCTGCAGACGCGGCGCGGCATCCCGATCACGCTCGCCGTGCTCTACCTCGAGATCGCGGCGCAGGTCGGGCTCATGGCGAACGGCGTGTCTTTCCCGGGCCACTTCCTCGTCAAGCTGCGCATGCCGCAGGGCGAGGTGGTGATCGACCCGTTCACCGGCCAGTCGATGTCGCGCGAGGCGCTCGACGCCATGCTCGTGCCCTACCGGCGGCGCCAGGTGCTGGCACGCGGCCTGGCGCGCGAGCCGAGCGACGCGGTGCCGCTCACGCTGTACCTGCAGGCGGCGCCGGCGCGCGAGATCGTGGCGCGGCTCTTGCGCAACCTGAAGGAAATCCACCGCAGCGGCAGCGACTGGCCGCGCCTGAAGAAGGTGCTCGACCGGCTCGTCGTGCTCCTGCCGTTCGCCTGGGAAGAGCGTCGCGACCGCGGCCTCGCGCTCGCCCAGATCGGCCAGGTCGACGCCGCTGCGGCCGATCTCGCGCTGTACCTCGAGCGCACGCCCGATGCGCCGGACCGCATGGCCATCGTCGAGCGGCTGGTCGACATCGGCCGGGGTGACCCGTCGCGCCTGCATTGACGCCGACGACCCGACCGCGGCCGGAATGCGCCTGACGGTCGCGCAGCACCGGATGAGTTCGAGACGATGAGGCAGATCCCGCTGGCCATCGGCGCCGAGCCGACCCGAGGTTTCGACGACTTCCTCGTCGGCGCCAACGCTGGCGCGGTGGGCCACCTCCGTGCGCTCGCCCCCGGTGCGCCGCCGGTCTACCTCTGGGGGCCACGCGGCAGCGGCAAGACGCACCTGCTGCATGCCGTGGTGCAGCGCGCCGGCGCGCAGGGCGCCCGCACGGCGTGGTTCGACGCCGACGAGCCCGCGCCCTGGGCCGGCGACGACGGCGACTGGCTGGTCTTCGACGACTGCGAGCGCCTTGACGCGGCGCGCCAGCAGGCGGCCTTCGCCCTCTTCGTCGACGCCACCGCGCGCGGCGCCGTCGTGCTCGCCGCCGGCAGCGTGCCGCCCATCGACCTCGCCGTGCGCGAAGACCTGCGCACACGCCTCGGCTGGGGCCACGTTTTCGCCCTCGTGGCGCTCGCCGAAGCCGAGGTCCGCTCGGCCTTGCGCCGAGAGGCAGACCGCCGCGGCACCTTCTTGTCCGACGACGTGATGAATTACCTGCTGACCCGTTTCGCGCGCGACCTCGGCCACCTGATGGCGAGCCTCGACCGGCTCGACGAGTTCTCGCTCTCGACCCAGCGTGCGATCACCGTGCCGCTGCTCAAACGCATGCTCGCCGAAGAGGGCGCGCAGTGAGCGCCACCCGGGGCCTGGCCCTGTTCGATCTCGACCACACCCTGCTGCCGTTCGATTCCGACCATGCCTGGGGCCGCTTCATGATCGGCCTCGGCTGGGTCGACCCGGCTTCCTTTCAACGCGGCAACGACGCCTTTTTCGCGCAGTACCAGGCCGGCCGGCTCGACATCGATGCCTACATCGCCTTCGCGGTCGAACCGCTGCGCCAGCGCAGCGCCAGCGAGCTCGCTGCCGCGCACCGGCGTTTCATGGCCGAAATCATCGAGCCGGCCATCGCTGGCCCGGCCCGCGCCCTGGTCGACTCGCACCGCGCCGGCGGCGACCGCCTGGCTCTCGTCACGGCGACGAACGAGTTCGTCACCGGGCCGATCGCCGCCAGGTTCGGCATCGAGGCGCTCGTCGCCACCCGGCTGGAGCGCAACGCCGACGGCGCCTTCACCGGTCGCGTCGACGGCGTGCCGGCCCTGCGCGAAGGCAAGGTGGCGCGTGTCGGACAATGGCTGGCGGCGAGCGGCCTGGCGTGGAGCGACTTCGGCCGCATCACCGTCTACAGCGATTCGGCCGACGACCTGCCGCTCCTGGAACGCGCGACCGACCCAGTGGCCACCAACCCGTCGCCCGAACTCGCCGCCGTCGCCCGTGAACGTGGCTGGCGCATCCTCGAGCTATTCGAATGATCAAGAACTTCATCGACAGACTGTTCGGCAAGACCACCGAGGGCAAGGGCAGCGCGCCGAGCGGCAAGCGGGTCGAGGTCGGCAAGGCCGAGCACGGCATCGACCCGTCGCTGGTCGACGAGCGCGC
>CAXSEJ010000152.1:0-6456 GCA_964236395.1 uncultured Rhizobacter sp. | reverse complement strand
CGGCAGGCGCCTTGGCGACGGAACCGGCGGCAATGAGACCGTTCGCACCGGCGCGGTTCTCGATGATCAGGGCCTGGCCCAGACGCTTGCCGAGCTCCTGCGCCAGCAGGCGTGCAACCAGATCGGGACTGCCGCCAGGGGCAAAGGGAATGATCAAATGAATGGGCTTGTTCGGATAGTCTGCCTGTGCAAGCGTTGCGGGGGCGAGGCCGACCGCGGCCAGGGCGACAAGCGTATGTCTGCGGGAGAACGTCCTCATCTTTTGTCTCCACGGTCGACGGTTGCAAGAACATGGCGTGCCATCTCGGCACGCGTGCAGACCCAGACGTCATCGCATGAGCTCACCGTGCTCATGATCTCGTCGTAGACCCAGGCTCCCGAAGGGCGCCCCATCACGTGGGTGTGCGCGGTGACATCCAGAAAGAGCGGCGCACTTTCCAGCCGCATCGCCATGAACGTGTCGTTGAACACATCGAGCATGTGGCGCGGACCTTGCCCGTAGCGGATGCAGATCGGCAAGTCGTTGACGTCCATCGTCAGCGGGATGCCGACGATTTTCCGGTCGGCGAAGTGCATGACATAAGGCCGGTCGTCGTCGTTGACGTCGCCGTGGTGGAGGTACCCGGCTTCTGCAAGCAATCGCGAGCTGATCGCACTTGCCGTCCCGCGCGGGCTGATCCAGCCGACAGGGTCGACGCCGGCGGTGGCGCGAAGCAGCTCATGGTTGCGTTGCAGATTGGCGCGTTCGGCGGCCTCGTCGAGATACACAGGGATGACATCCATGCCCCACGAGTGGTTGACGATCTCGTGGCCACTGTCGGCGATCCGTTTCACCGTGGCGGGATCGCGCTCGCAGATGACGCCGTTGACCATGACGCTGGTCTTGATCGCGTGCTTGTCGGCGATGCCGAGCAGTCGGTGAATGCCCCGCACCAGCCCGAAGGACGCCCACGAATGGGCGTTGGTATCGAAGAAGCCCGGCTTCAAGACGTTGCCCATGGGGCCGATGCCGGGGGCCTGTCCGTCCGACCATGCTTCATAAGCGATGTTGAAGATCACGGCGAGGCGCCGCCCTCCAGGCCACCGGAAACCATCGTCGAGGCGCGTGATCGTCGGCGACGCGCAGTGGCCTGTTATAGAAGGTTCGGTTTTCATTGCGATGAGAGAAACGTCGATGAATATGTTCTGGCTCACGTTTGTCGAACAGCGGACTACTACCTATGAGCGAGCACCGCCGACGCTTCTTCGCGCGCACGTCGACCGTCGCCTGTGTTCGGGGTAATTCGAACATCGCAAGGTGGTCGGAACTGTCGCAGCTTGGACATCACCGACCTGCCATTCGCACGCGCAATGCGCCGGCAGGCTGTCTTTGCGAATAAGGAGCAGGACTGTGAATACGACTTCAGGCCGTCATGTGGGGTCGGGGTAGCTCACCTCGAGCACCTCGACCTTCTCCAGCCCGCCCGGCGTCACCAGCTTCACCTCGTCGCCGACGCGCTGCTTGAGCAGCGCACGTGCGATCGGCGCGACCCAGCTCACGTCGCCGTGCGCGCTCTCCGCCTCATCGACGCCCATGATCCGGATCGTGCGTTCCTCGCCGCGGTCGTTGGCATAGCGCACCCTGGCGCCGAAGAAGATCTGCTCGTTGCCGTGGTGAATCGACGGGTCGACGACTTCGGCCACGTCGAGGCGCCTGGTGAGAAAGCGGATGCGGCGGTCGATCTCGCGCAGCCGCTTCTTGCCGTAGAGGTAGTCGCCGTTCTCCGACCGGTCGCCGTTCTTGGCCGCCCACGACACCGTCTCCACGACCTTCGGCCGCTCGTCGTCGAGCAGCGACATGAGCTCGGCGCGCAGCTTGTGAAAGCCGGCCGGCGTCATGTAGTTCCTGGCGCCGTGCGGCAACACCGGCGCAGCAATGTCGTCGCCTTCGGCATCGTCGTCGTCGCGGTCGCTCTCGCGGGTGAAGGCCTTGTTCATGGGGTCAGGGAAGGTTCGATACGCGCCGATCATTGCCCATCCGCCAGCGCTACATCGGCTGGTGGCGACGGGCACGCCCTACCCGAGCTACTTCGACGGCGCGCGGTTTGTGCACTTTGTGCTCGGCCCGGCGGTCGTCGCCTGGCCTGGCCGCGTCGCGGCGATCGGATTTTGGTCGGCGCCGACTGACTCAGAGCTCGAGCACCAGGCGCGCGCTTTTCGCGCGCGAGCAGCACGCCATCATGCGGCTGTCGGCGGCGCGCTCGGCGCATGTGAGAACGACGTCGCGGTGGTCGATCTGGCCGGCGAGTACGCGCACTTCGCACGAGCCGCACAGGCCTTCCTCGCAATCGCTCTGCACGTCGATGTTGGCGGCGCGCAAGGCGCCGAGCAGCGTCTGCCCGGCGGGCACCGCGACGACGATGCCGGAGTCCTTCAGCTCGACCTCGAAGGCGTGCTCGCGCGCCGGGTCGAGTCGGCCCCCGGTCGCGACGAAGTGCTCCATGCGCAGGGCGTCGTCGGGCCAGCCCGCGACCGCCGCGCTGACCGCCTCGAGCAGGCGCGGCGGCCCGCAGGCGTAGACCCGCGTGCCGGCCCGCGGCTCGGCGAGCAAGGCGGCGAGATCGTTGCGCGCCTCGGCGTCGCTGCAGTGAAGATGGAGTCGCTCGCCATGCAATGCGGCCAGCTCGTCCACCAGGGCCATCGCGCCTCGGCGGCGGCCGCTGTAATGCAGCGCGTAGTCGATGCCGAGCTCGCGTGCGCGCCGGGTCATCGCCGCGATGGGCGTGATGCCGATGCCGCCGGCGATGAAGAGCGCGCGTGGCGACGCCTCGTCGAGGCGGAAGTGGTTGCGCGGCCCGCGCACCGTGAGCCGGTCGCCGACGCGCACGTGGTCGTGCAGCCAGGCCGAGCCGCCGCGGCCGTCGGGCTCGCGCAGGACGGCGATCTCGAACGCATGGGCATCGGCCGGGTCGCCGCACAAGGAGTACTGGCGCGACCAGGCCGTGGAAGAGGCGGACGAGCCGCACTCGACGTCGATGTGCGAGCCCGCCGTCCAGCGCGGCAGCGGCCGGCCGTCGGTCGCCACCAGGCGCAGGCGCACGACCGCATCGGCGACCGGCTCGATGCGCTCGACGCGCAGGCTGCGGCTGATCGCCTGCTTCGACGGCTCGCCGATGCGCACCGGCAGCACGCGCTCGCGCAGCGAGGCATCGAGGCGCTCCGGGTTCAGCGCCGGGTCCCACTCGACGAGCAGGTGCTCCGGACCGCGGAACGAGGTGTTGGGCACGTAGCTGAAGCTCTGCTCGGCGAGGCACAAATGCGGCAGCCGCCGCGTGAGCTCATCGAGCACCACCTGCATCTCCATGCGCGCCAGGTTCTTGCCCATGCACTGGTGCGAGCCGTAGCCGAAGCTCAGGTGCTCGCTCGCGTTGTCGCGCCGGATGTCGAACAGGTCGGCATCGGCGAAGTGGCGCTCGTCGTGGTTCGCCGACGAGGTGACGATGAGCAGCTTCGCGCCGGCCGGGATCGCCACACCGTCGATGACGACGTCTTTCGTGGCCAGCCGGCGCCACGCGGCGATCGAGCCGTTGTGGCGCAGGCATTCCTCGACCGCGTTCGGGATCAGGCCGGGGTCGCTGCACAGGTCCCGCCAGGCCTGCGGGTGCTGCAGCAGCAGCTTGATCGCGTTGGCGCTCGCGTTCGCCGTCGTCTCGTGCGCCGCGACGATGCCGGCCATCATCATCGAGTGCAGGTAGGAGTCGGTGACGACCTCCGGGTGCGCCTGCTGCTGGCGAATGCCGTATCGCATCCAGCCGGGCCCGTCGGGGCTCTGCCGCATCTTCTCGAGCACCTGGCCGGCGAAGCACCAGAAGTTGCCGACCGCGTGCGCCACCGCCACCTGCTCCTCGGGTTTCGGCCGGCCCCAGGTGTTCACGGTGTGGGCGATCGAGTAAGTGCGCAGCAGCGCCATGTCTTCCTCGGGCACGCCGAGAAAATGCAGCGCCACGGTGAGCGGCACCTCCCACAGCAGTTGGTCGACGAGGTCGGCCCGGCCCTCGTCGATGAAGCGGTCGACGTACTCGCGCGTGAGCCGGCGCACCATGGGCTCGTGCGCCCTCAGCGCCTCCGGCGTGAACGGCTCCATCAGCACGCGCCGGCGCGGCATGTGGGCCGGCTCGTCCTCGTTGACGAGCGTGCGGTTCATCGCGTAGCCGTACGACGCGAGCACCGCGTTGGCGGCTTCTCCGGTGGGCGTGATCTTCTCCAGCGCAATGCTCGGGCTGAAGGTGATGTTGTCGCGGAAGATGGCCTTGATGTCGGCATAGCGCGTCACGACCCAGTAGCCGATGGCCGGGCTCCAGAACACCGGCTCCTGCTCGCGCGACCAGCGCACGTATTCGGGCGGGTCCTGCTGGTAGCCGTCGCCGAACGGATCGAATCCAGCGGCGCCGGCGCTGATCGGACAACTGCTCATCGGCTCCCCTTCGGCTTGCTTGACATCGACGTTGCGAAAAGACGCTGCGCCGCTCGAAGAACGACCGGCGACGGGTGCATGTTGACCCTGTTGCGGATGCTGCCATGGCAGCGCCTCATGTACGAGCAATGGCCGGCCCTTGCGCTGTTGATGGCTCGTCCTCGTCGTAGACGGGCCAGTACAGCGCCGACTGCTGCTCACTGCTCCACCATCTCCAGCGCCGGTTCTTCGCTCGGCCTGCTTCGTTCCGATTCCTCGCGACCGGCGCCAATGCTGCCACCCCTTCGACAGCGCAAGGTTGACCGGTGGGCTTCCTTCAGTGTCGGTGTGTGGCCTTAGGGATGCCGCCTCTCGAACTGCGCGAGGCCTGGGAATAACGTTGGTCTCGTCTTCGGCTACACTGGCATCTATCATGATAGATACCAGGTCAAGCATGTCACGTGTCGCGAAGATTTTCAAGAATGGCCGGAGCCAAGCCGTGCGGTTGCCGGCTGAATTTCGCTTTGCCGAGAAAGAGGTCTACATCCACCGAGACCCTTTGAGCGGTGACGTCGTCCTCTCGCGGCGCCCGGGCGATTGGCAGGAGTTCTTGCAGCTCGTCAGCGGTCTCGATGTGCCCCAGGACTTTCTGACCGACCGGGGGGACGAGCCGCCCCCGGAGCGGCCGCCGCTTTGATGGCCGATGTCCGGTTCATGCTCGATACCAATATTGCGAGCTACATCGTGCGTGGGCCCAGCGACGCTTTGGCCAGGCGCTTGGTCGCCGTGCCGATGGCGCAGTTGTGCGTGTCCTCGATCACTCAAGCCGAGTTGCTCTACGGTCTGGCTCGAAAGCCCAATGCCATCGGCCTGCAGACAGCCGTACGCGAGTTCTTGGCGCGGCTGGACGTACTGGCTTGGGACAGCGCGGTGGCCATCCGCTACGGAGCGCTGCGCGCCGAGCTCGAGGCCGCCGGCAAGCCGCTCGGCAACCTCGACACGCTGATTGCCGCGCACGCGCTTGCGGTCGATGCCACCCTCGTGACAAACGACCACGCGTTCGCGCTTGTTCCTGGCCTCCCGGTCCAAAACTGGACTTCGCCGTAACGGGAACATGCTGCCCATTCATGCAGCCCGGCCTGGCCGGCTTTCTACCGCCAGGACGCTTCCGCTGCGGAACAAGCTATCGAGACATCACAGCCACCGGACCTCAATTTGCCGAACACCGTGGCGTCGCACCGCCGTCGGCCACGCTGAAGAGGTGACTCTTCCCTGCATCGATACCGAGGGTGAGGACCTCACCGGGCTTCACGCGGAGGTCGGGCTCGACGCGTGCGACGTAGCGAATCGAGTCGCGGTCGAAGTAAACAAGCTTGTCCGAGCCGAGCGGCTCCACGACGCTGACCTTCACTCTCAGCCCCGTCTCGCCGTCCGCCACGACGCGCAGGTGCTCGGGGCGAACGCCGAGCACTGCCGGCCCGTTTGTCGTGCGGTATTGCATTGGCAACGGAAAAGCGGTGCCGTCGCCCAGGCGCAGATTGCCGTCTGCCGCGTGCACAGGGAAGAAGTTCATGGTCGGCGAGCCGATGAAGCCGGCGACGAACTGGTTGGCCGGAAGTTCGTAGACCTCTTCGGGCGTTCCGAACTGCTGCACCCTGCCCTCCTTCAACACGACGATGCGGTCGGCCATCGTCATGGCTTCGACTTGGTCGTGCGTGACGAAGACCATGGTGGTCTTGAGCTGCTGCGACAGCGCCTTGATCTCGGTGCGCACCTCGCCGCGCAACTTGGCATCCAGATTCGAGAGCGGCTCGTCGAACAGGAACACTTTCGGGTTACGTACCATCGCCCGACCCATCGCCACGCGCTGGCGCTGGCCTCCCGACAACGCCTTGGGCTTGCGATCGAGGTAGGGCTCGATCCGCAGCATGCCCGCGGCCCGGGCCACCCGCCTTGCGATTTCGTCGCGCGGGGTCTTGCGCATCTCGAGGCCGAAGCCCATGTTGGCGCGCACCGTCATGTGC
>CAXSEJ010000151.1:0-6463 GCA_964236395.1 uncultured Rhizobacter sp. | reverse complement strand
GGCAACCAGATCCAGTACAGCTTCGAGACCATGACCGCGGCCACGCCGCACGTGAGAAACGCCAAGGTGACCGCGATCGCGCAGACGCGCGCCAGCCGTGCCAAGGGCCACCCGACGGTGCCGACCATGCAGGAGCTCGGCTTCCCCCGCTTCGAGGCGACGACCTGGTACGGCCTGGCGGGGCCGGGCAAGCTGCCCGGGCCGATCGCCGACAAGATCAACCGCGACGTCAACACCGTGCTCGCGATGCCCGACGTGATGGAGCGGCTCGACACCTACGGCGCCGAGGACGGCGGCGGCACGCGCGAGAAGTTCCGCCAGTTCATCGCCACCGAGATCGCCAAGTGGGCCAGGGTGGTCAAAGACGGCAACGTCAAGGTCGACAGCTGAGCTGGCCGAGAGAGGCTGAATCGGAATAGTCAGGGCGAACGATCGGGTGCCGCGGCGACCCCGGTATGCCCAGGTCGCCTCGACGCCAGCAGCGCCTGGGCACGCAGCAGCACCGGCTTGTCGACCATCTTGCCGTCGACCTGCACCGCAGCGCCGCCGGCTGCGGCGGCCGCTGCCAGCACCCGCTCGGCCCAGGCCAGCGCCGCAGCGCTCGGGCTGAGGCCGGTGTTGACGAGCGCGGCCTGAGCCGGATGGATGCACAGCTTGGCGCCGAAGCCGAGGCGGCGCGAGCGATCGGTGTCCGAGCGAAGCTGCTCCAGGTCGGCGATGGCCGTGCTGACGCCGTCGACCGGCGCCGCCAGGCCGGCCAGGCGCGAGGCGAGCACCAGCTGGGAGCGAAACAGCAGCAGCTCGTCGCCTTCGCCGTCGATGCCGAGATCGAGCTGGAAATCGATCGAGCCGAAGACGAGGCGTTGCACGCCGGCGCACTTCGCCAGCTCGGGCACGGCATCGAAGCCGGTCGCCGTCTCGACCAGCGGCAGCACGAAGCGGCCTGGCGCCGCCGCCACGACCCGGGCGAGATCGTCGCGACGCTCGGCCTTGGCGACGACCACGCCGGCGACTCCCGGCCGGCCGCACAGGGCCAGGTCGGCAGCGAACCATTCGGTGTCGGCAGCGTTGACGCGCACCAGCACGGGGGCGTTGCCCTGGCCCAGCCAGGCACCCAGCGTGGCCCGTGCCGACGCCTTGGCCGAAGGCGCGACCGCGTCTTCGAGGTCGACGATGACCGCGTCGGCACCGCTCGCCAGCGCCTTGGCGAAGCGCTCGGGCCGGTCGGCTGGAACGAAGAGATAGCTGCGCGGCAGCATGGCGTGTCAGGCGGCCAGCAAGCGCGGCACCACCGGCGCCGCGGCGATCGCCCGGATGCGCTCGATGGCGCTGCTCATGCTCGCGTCCTGGTCGCGGTCGGTTCGGGTCTCGGCCATGGCAGCTTCAGCGCAGTCGTGTGGGTCGTGTGAGTCGTGGGTCGTGTCGGGGTCGTGTCGGGGTCGTGTCGGTCGTCTCCGGCCCCGCTCAGACCAGCCCGGCGCTCGCCTCCATGGCCAGGTCACCGTCGTGCGTGCGCGCCCACAGCGCCACGCTGCCGTTGCCGTCTTCGCGCCCGCACACGGTGAAGGGATGGATGTCGAAGATCGGCGCGAGCGCCCGGAAGGTGAACCGCCGTACCGGTGTCGAGGGCCATTGCCGACGCAGCAGATCGAGCAGGAGTGTGGCGATCAGCGGACCATGCACGACGAGGCCGGGATAGCCCTCCACGTCGGTCACGTAGCTGCGGTCGTAATGAATGCGATGGCCGTTGAAGGTGAGCGCGGAGTAGCGAAACAGCAGCACCGGGTCGGGAACGACGACGCGCGAGAACGATTCGTCCGTGCGCGCCGGTGCCGGCTGCGGCCGCGGCGCACCGGCGGCGGGCGCATCGCGGTAGACGATGTCCTGCTCTTCGACGACGGCCACGCCGCCCGCACCGGCCACCTCATGGCGGACCTTGACGAAGACGAGCGAGCCGCTTCGGCCGGCCTTGCTGCGCACGTCGACGATGCGCGACGTGCGCGCGATCGCGGCGCCGACGCTGAGCGGCCGGACGAATTCGAGGTCGCCCCCGGCCCACATGCGCCGTGGCAGCGCCACCGGCGGCAGGAAGCCGCCGCGCCTGGCATGGCCGTCGGCGCCGATCTCGCTCTGCCGGGCGAGCGGCGTGAAGAACAGCCAGTGCCACAGGGGCGGCACCTCGCTGCCTGCGTCAGGCAGCGGGTCGTCGCGGTCGAGCGTCGCCGAGAGTGCGGCGATGGGCGCCGCGGTGACGAGATCACGGCGCTCTTCGCTGCGGCCGATCCAGTCCTGCCACGTATCCATCAGAAGAACATCCTCGGTAGCCAGAGCACCAGGCTCGGCAGGTAGGTGATGATGACCAGGCTGACCAGCAGCGGCACCAGCCACGGCAGGATGGCCATGGTAGTGCGCTCGAACGACAGGCCGGCGACACGCGCCAGCACGAACAGCACCATGCCCATCGGCGGGTGCAGCAGACCGATCATCAGGTTGAGCACCATCACCAGCCCGAAGTGAACCGGGTCGACGCCGAGCTTGGCCGCGATGGGCAGCAGGATCGGCACCAGGATCGTGATCGCGGCCGTGGGCTCGAGGAAGCAGCCGACGAAGAGCATCAGCAGGTTGGCGAGCAGGAGGAAGACCCACGCTTGCCTGGTGAAGCCGAGAACCCAGGCGGCGATGTCGGCGGTGACGCCGGTGGCCGTCAGCATCCAGCCGAAGATCGACGCCGCCGCGACGATGAAGAGCACGGTGCTCGTCGTCTCGACCGTGTCGAGGCAGACCTTGACGAACATCCGCCACTTGAGCGTGCGGTACCAGGCAAAGCCGAGGATCATGGCCCAGACGCAGGCGGCGATGGCGCCCTCGGTCGGCGTGAACAGGCCCGTGGTCATGCCGCCGATCAGCAGCACCGGCGTCATGATCGGCAGCAGCGCCTCGAAGCGGAACATGCGGTCGAGCACGAACAGCGACGCCAGGCCGACGAAGACCGACAGCTGCGCCGGCGCACCGATGCGGCTCACGAGCAGCCAGAGCAGCAGCGGCCAGGCGATGACGACGCCGAGCTCGATCATCGACTTGGCGAAGCGGCTGCGCGAGAACTTGACGTCGCCGCCCCAGTGGTTCTTGTGGGCGTAGTAGGCGACGGTGAGCATCATCAGCGCGGCCATCAGCAGCCCGGGCAGGAGGCCGGCGAGGAACAGCGCGCCGATCGAGACGTTGGCCATCATCCCGTAGATCACGAACGGCAGGCTCGGCGGAATGATCGGCCCGAGCGTGGCCGAGGCCGCGGTCACGCCGACGGCGAACTCGGTCGGGTAGCCGTGCTCCTTCATCGCCTTGATCTCGATCGTGCCGAGGCCGGCCGCGTCGGCGATCGCCGTGCCGCTCATGCCGGCGAAGATCACCGAGCCGACCACGTTGACATGGCCGAGGCCGCCCTTGAGCCAGCCGACGAGCGAGAGCGCGAAGTTGTAGATGCGGGTCGTGATGCCGGCGTTGTTCATCAGGTTGCCGGCGAGGATGAAGAAGGGCACCGCGAGCAGCGGGAAGCTGTCGATCCCGCTCACCATGCGGTGGATCACGACGAAGGGCGGCAGCGTGCCCGTGATCAGGATGTAGACGAGCGAGGCGCCCGCCATGGCGATGGCGACCGGCACGCCGCCGCTCATGAAGAGCAGGAAGATGGTCTTCAGCATGGCGGCGAGCGGGGAAGGCGCGGCCCGCTCATCGGTCGGCCATCTCGGTCATCGGCCGTTCGAGCACGCTCCAGCCTCGCCGCCAGTGCACGCGCGCCACCTGGATCGAGCGCCAGGCCATCGCGGCGAAGCCGAACAGGCAGGCGCCGTAGACGATGTTCATGGGCGCGTCGACGATCGTCATGCGCGTCTGGTTGCCGATCTTGGCCATCATCTGCCCCGTCATCACCACGGCGGCGGCGAAGAACGCGATCCGCACCACATCGACAGCGCGCGACAGCCAGCGGCCCACCGACGCCGGCAGGTGACGGTAGAAGAAATCGACCTGGATCTGGCTGTTCTTCGCCACCCCGATCGCCGCGCCGATGAACACGACGCCGATCAGCATGTAGCGCGCGACCTCTTCGGTCCACGCCGCCGAGTCGTTGAGGACGTAGCGCGTCACGAACTGGTAGAAGACCGTGAGCGCGAGCAGCCAGAACAGGCCGAGCGCGATCCAGCCCTCGGCAATCGTGCCGGAGAGGTCGACCGCCTCGTCTTCGAGGTGGAAATGGCCCTCGTCGTCGACGATCCGCTCGTCGGCCATCACTTGATGTTGACGATGCGGTCGTAGTCCTGCTGGCGATAGCCCTGGTCGGTGGGCCTGGTGTTCTTCAGCACCGCCTCGCGGAAGGCGTTCTTGTCGACGACGATGACGTTGTTGCCCTTCTTCTTGAACTCGTCGACCAGGCGCGCCTCCGAGGCGACGATCTCGCGGCCGGTCTTGTCGGCGGCCTCGATCATCACCTCGCCGAAGATCTTCTTGTCGGCGTCGGAGAGCTTGGCCCACGTCTGCCCCGACACCACGGTGAGCAGCGAGTCGATGATGTGGCCGGTGAGCGAGATGTTCTTCTGCACCTCGTAGAACTTCTTCGCCTCGATCGTCGGCAGCGGGTTCTCCTGCGCGTCGACGGTGTTGTTCTGCAGGGCGAGGTAGACCTCGGCGAAGGCGATCGGCGTCGGGTTGGCGCCGAGCGCCTTCGGGAACGCCAGGTAGGCCGGCGCGTCGGGCACGCGGATCTTCAGTCCCTTCATGTCCTCGGGCTTGGTCACCGGCCTGGCGGCGGAGGAGGTCACGTGGCGTGCACCGTAGTAGTTGAGCGCCGTGATGTGGTTGCCGGTCTTGTCGTCGTAGCCCTTGGCGAGCTCGCGAAACACGTCGCTGTTGCCGTACTTCAGCATGTGGTCGGCGTCGCGGAAGATGAACGGGAAATAGGTGACGGCGAGCGGCTGGTAGCTGCGCCCGGCGAAGCTGGCGCCGGTGAGGATGATGTCGACGGTGCCGAGCGTGAGGCCCTGGTTGATGTCGGCTTCCTTGCCGAGGCTCGACGCCGGGAACACCTGCACCTCGTAGCGGCCGCCGGTGCGCTTCTTGATCTCGTCGCCGGCCCACACCGACCACTTGTGGAACGGCTCGGAGGTCTCGTAGACGTGGGCCCACTTCAGCCTGGTCTGCGCCTGGGCGGTGGCGGCGAGGCCCAGGCCGGCCGCGGCGAGGGCGCAGAGGAGAAGCGTTTCGAGGGCGATTCGTCGGCGGGCCATGGTGGTCTTCCTGGTCTTTTGTTGGGCGATGAAATCACGGTACGGTCGGGGTCCGCCCCAACCCATCGGGCGAAACCCTGAACACCACGGCAACCACGGCGAGACCGCGCTCGTCACCGCCGCCGGCCGGGCCGCGCCAATAAGGCGCCCTTTGCCGCTCTGATCGGTGGATCGGACCCGCCCGGCGCCGCCGCCGTGCCAGCACAATTGCCGGCCATGGCCGTCATCGCCGTCGTCAATCGCAAGGGAGGGAGCGGCAAGAGCACCCTCGCCACGCACCTGGCCGCCTACTACGCGGGCTGTGGCGAGGCGGTCATGCTCGGCGACGTCGATCGCCAGCAGTCGACGCAAGGCTGGCTGCGCCAGCGCGCCGCGCGGCAGCTGCCGCACAGCGCACCCATCGTCGGCTGGGCCGTCGACCCGAAGCGCGTGCTGAGGCCCCCGGCCGGCGTGCGCCACGTCGTGCTCGACACGCCGGGCGGGCTGCGCGGATTCGACCTGGCCCGCGTCGTCGCCTTCGCCGATGCCATCGTGATGCCGGTGTGCAACTCGGCCTTCGACCGCGAGTCGGCGGCCGAGTGCCACGCCGAGCTGATGGCGCTGCCGCGCGTCGCCAGCGGCCGCTGCAAGGTCGCCGCGGTCGGCATGCGCATCGACAGCCGCACCAGGGGCGCGGCGGTCCTCGAAGAGTGGGCCGGCAGGCTGAAGCTGCCGTTCATGGGCGTGCTGCGTGAAGCGCAGGCCTATGTGCGCACGGTCGAGCAAGGCCTCACGGTGTTCGATCTGCCTTCGGCGCAGTCCGGCGTGTTCCGCGCCGAATGGGCGGCGCTGGCGGAGTGGCTCGAGCCGGTGCTGCACGCCGTGCACCGGCCGGTGCTGCGCGCCAATCCGGTGGTGCTGCAGGCGCCACCACCGCCACCACCGCCACCACCGCCAGCCTCGACCATGCCGTCCGCCGTGACGACGAGGCCGACATTGCTGCAGCGCCCTGTCTTTCGCTTGTCGGCAGCCTTCGGCTGGCTCAAGTTGCCGCTCTTCCAGCCGCGGGCCTGAGGCAGATCGCTACCCGAACGGCGACCCGGACCTTCGCCGCGCCAGTACCGCACGGACTCGCTGTCGTCACTCCACGGTGACGCTCTTCGCCAGGTTTCTCGGCTTGTCGACATCGGTGCCGCGCGCCACCG
>CAXSEJ010000150.1:0-6467 GCA_964236395.1 uncultured Rhizobacter sp. | reverse complement strand
GTCCTTCAGCGGCCGGTCGAACTGCGGCTCGCAGACCGCACGGATGGCGCCCTCGAGCTCGTCGATCCGGGTTTTCTGCGGCACCCAGCCGCTTTCCACGTGCAGCTCGGCGACTCGCTTGTAGTCGCGGTGGAAGAAGGCGATGAAGTTCTGGGCGAGGTAGTCCTTGTCGACTTCGGTGAGCGTGCCGACGATGCCGAAGTCGAGCGAGATGTAGCGGCCGAACGTGGCCGGCGCGACCGAGACCTGGATGTTCCCCGGGTGCATGTCGGCATGGAAGAAGCCGTCGCGGAACACCTGCGTGAAGAAGATGGTCACGCCGTCGCGCGCGAGCTTCGGGATGTCGACGCCGGCGTCTCTCAGGCGCTGCACGTGGCTGATCGGCACGCCGATCATTCGCTCCATGACGATGACGCTCTGGGTGCAGAACTCCCACACCATCTCCGGCACCATCACCAGGCCGAGGTCCTGCATGTTGCGGCGCAGCTGGGCCGCATTCGCGGCCTCCCTGACGAGGTCGAGCTCGTCGTGCAGGTAGTTGTCGAACTCGGCCACGACCTGTCGCGGCTTCAGCCGTTTTCCGTCGGCCGACCAGCGCTCGACCCAGCGCGCCATCTGGCGCATGAGCGCCACGTCGTCGTCGATGGCCTCGAGCATCCCCGGCCGCAGCACCTTGACCGCCACCTCGCGGCCGTCTTTCAGCACCGCGAAGTGCACCTGGGCGATCGAGGCGCTGGCCACGGGCGCGGCCTCGAAGCTGGCGAAGACGGCGTCGATCGGCCGGCCGAAGGCCTTCTCGACGATGGCGCGCGCCGCTTCGGCCGGGAACGGTGGCACGCGGTCCTGCAGCTTGGCGAGCTCTTCGGCGAGGTCGGCCGGCAGCAGGTCGCGGCGCGTCGACATCATCTGGCCGAACTTGACGAAGATGGGCCCGAGCCGCTCCAGGCCGAGGCGCAGGCGCTCGCCGCGCGGCGCGTCGAGGCGGCGGCCGACGGTGAGCACGCTGACGGCGAGGCGCACCCAACGCTGGCGAAACCCCGAGAGCGCGAGCTCGTCGAGGCCGTAGCGCAGAACCGTGACGCAGATGACGAAGAGCCGGGCGATGTGCCTCATCGACGCGGCGGTTCCGGCGCCGCATCCGGCCGGCCTCGGCCGGCCAGGTCGCGCAGCGCCTTGGCGGCGTCGCGGAACGAGGCGGCGAGGAAGCCGCCGAAGCGGGCCAGCTCGCCCGCCGGCCCCTCGCCGACAAAGCGCGCGAGGTCGTCCTGCGCGTCCCAGCGCAGGTTGTCGATGAGCCAGTCGAGGTCGCTCGCGAAGGCCGCGTCGCCGGAGACCGTGATCGCCGGCCGCTCGCCCGCGACCAGCCGGCCGAACAGCGCCGCGGGGTTGCCGGCGGCGATGGCGACGCGCAGGTCGCAGACCGGATCCGTGCCGGCCTGGTCGAAGGTCTCGAGCAGCCCGGCCGGCGTGACGCGGAAGGCGAACGGCCCGACCGGCGGCAGCAGCGACGGCCAGTCGGTCGCCTCGATCCTCATCGTGCGGCCGGCGTGCGGCTTGAGGCGTTCCAGCGCGGCCGGCTCGGCGGCCACGACGTGATTGACGAACAGCACGAGCCGCTCCATCACCGAGCGCTGGGCCATCGCTTTCATTGCTTCGAACATGGGCCGGATTGTAGGCAGCGGGTCCGCCGTGTGCTTCAGAATCCCGCCATGATCCTGCTCACCGGGGCCACCGGCTACATCGCTTCGCACACCTGGCTCGCGCTGCACCAGGCCGGCTTCGCGGTGGCCGGTCTCGACGACCATTCGAACAGCTCGCCGAAGGTGCTCGACCGGCTCGCTGCGCTCGGCGCCGACGTGTCGCGCTTCGTCCGGGCCGACGTGCGCGACCGGGCCACGCTCGGCGCCGCCTTCGAGCGCTGGCCGATCGAGGCGGTGATCCATTTCGCGGCGCTGAAGGCGGTGGGCGAAAGCGTCGCCCGGCCGCTCGCCTACTACGCGGTGAACGTCGGCGGCCTCATCGCCCTGGCCGAGACGATGCAGGCGCACGGCTGCAAGACCATCGTCTTCAGCTCCAGCGCCACCGTGTACGGCGTGCCGGAGCGGCTGCCCATCCGCGAAGACGCGCCACTGGCGGCGACCAGCCCGTATGGCGCCACCAAGCTGATGAGCGAAGGCATCCTCGGCGATGTCGGCCGGGCCGATGCCGCCTGGCGCATCGCCCTGCTGCGCTACTTCAACCCGGTCGGCGCGCACGCCAGCGGCACGATCGGCGAGGACCCGCGCGGCCTGCCCAACAACCTGATGCCCTATGTCACGCAGGTCGCCGTCGGCAAGCGCGACCGGCTGCAGGTGTTCGGCGACGACTACGACACGCCCGACGGCACCGGCGTGCGCGACTACCTCCATGTCGTCGACCTGGCCGAGGGCCACGTCGCCGCGCTGCGTCGCCTGCTCGCCGGCCAGCCGTCGCTCACCGTCAACCTGGGCACCGGCCGGGGCAGCAGCGTGCTGGAGCTCGTGCACGCGTTCGAACGGGCCAGCGGCCGACGCATCCCGTACGACGTGGCGCCGCGCCGGCCGGGCGACGTCGCCTCGTGCTACGCCGACCCGTCTCTCGCCGCCGAGCTGCTCGGCTGGCGCGCGACCCGGAGCCTCGACGAGATGTGCGCCGACAGCTGGCGCTGGCAGACGAACAACCCCGACGGCTACCGCTGAGGGACTTGCCGCCGCGCTAGAACAGCGCTTGCTGTCGGGCCAGGCGCCACGAGGGCGAGCCGCCCTTGTCGCTGCTCAGCAGCCACAGCTCGCGGAACGGCACCGCGCCTTCGTCCGCCGACTCTCGGATGAGGCCGGAGAACTCGACGCTCGCGAGGTAGGCCGCGCCGACGTCCTCGACGCCGATCAGCTCCGCGTGCAGCGTGATCACGTCGGTACGGTTCGGCGCCCCGCCACGGCCGCCGAGCACGGCGAGGAGTTGCTCGAGCATCTCGGGGGTGGTGTGTTCGCGCAGGGCGTGCACGTCGGCCGCGTCCCATGCGGCCTGCAGGCCGAGGAAGCGTGCGCGCACGGCGTCGAGCACCTGAGCGTCATCGAGCGCGACGGGCCAGCGGGGCCTCGCGGCAAAGGCGGTGCGCGTCATCGCGCCGGCGGCGGAGCCGCCCGCGGAGATGCCCCCGCGCGCATGGCGCCGGCGCCACAGCGCGCTGACGAGCATCACGGCAGCGAGCCCGGCGAGCAGCGCCGTGTCGGCATCGGCGCCATCGACGCGCGGCCCGAGCACCGCCCAGAGCGCAGCCAGGACGCCGATCGACGTGGTCAGGCCGCCGACCACGGCCGCGCCGGCGCCCGCGGCAGCCGCCGGCGGGCTGCCGAGCAGGAGCGGCAAGCCGAGCCCCAGCGACACCACCTTGCGCCAGCGGCCTGCAATCAGCACTTGATGCCCACGTGCAGGGCAACCACGCCTGCGCTGAGGTTGTGCACGTCGACGTGGCCGAAGCCGGCGCCCTTCATCATCGCCTTCAGCTCGGCCTGGCCCGGGTGCACGCGGATCGACTCGGCGAGGTAGCGGTAGCTGTCGCCGTCGCCGGCGACCCACTGGCCGATGCGCGGCAGCACCTTGAAGGAGTACCAGTCGTAGGCCTTCTGCAGCGGCGCGGCAACCTTCGAGAACTCGAGCACGAGAAGCCGGCCGCCGGTCCTCAGCACCCGCGCCATCTCGCGCAGAGCCTGCTCCTTGTGCGTCATGTTGCGCAAGCCGAAGGCGACGCTGACGAGGTCGAAGGAGCCGGTGGCGAACGGCAAGGCTTCGGCGTCGCACAGGGCCGTCGGCAGCACCTTGCCTTCGTCGAGCAGGCGGTCGCGACCCTGGCGCAGCATGGCCTCGTTGATGTCGGTGTGCACGACCAGGCCGCTCGCGCCGGCCGGCTCGACGAAGGCGCGTGCCAGGTCGCCGGTGCCGCCGGCGATGTCGAGCACCGCCTGGCCGGGCCGCACGTTGGCGACGGCGACCGCATAAGCCTTCCAGGCGCGATGCAGGCCGAGCGACATCAGGTCGTTCATGACGTCGTACTTCGGCGCCACCGAGTCGAATACGCCGCGCACCCGGCCCGCCTTCGACCGCTCGTCGACGGTGCCGTAGCCGAAATGCGTCTCGGCCATCGCTAGTGCGCGTGGCCGTGGCCGCCGCACGACGACGCCGACGCAGCGGCGCCGGCCATCGGCGAGTCGCGGGTCGCGCCGGCCTCCGCCAGGCGGTCCTCGTACTGCTTCCACAGCTCGGCCTGTTGCGAGCCGAGGAAGTAGAGGTAGTCCCACGAAAAGATGCCGGTCTCGTGCCCATCGGAAAAGCGCGGCTGCACGGCGTAGTTGCCGACCGGCTCGAGCGCCGTCACGTCGACCTCGCGTTTGCCCGTTTGCAGCACTTCCTGTCCGGGGCCATGGCCCTGCACCTCGGCCGACGGCGAGTACACGCGCATCAGCTCGAACGGGATGTGCCAGCTGCTGCCGTCGGCGAAGCCCACTTCGAGCGCACGCGAGCGCTGATGCACCGTGATGGCGGTGGGCTGCGGCCTGTTGATTGCAATGCGGGTGGTCATCGGGCGCTGAGTCTAGCCAAATGAATCATCCAGGAGCCCGTCGCGGAAATAGGTGTGGCGCAGACGAGGAAAGAGGATGCAAGGCGCCCGAGTCAGGCGGCTCGCCCCGCGGCCGTCCAGCGACGACCGAGGGCTATGAAGCGGCTCTCAAAATGAAACGTGGACAGGTGAGCAAGCGCGAACAGTACGGCGAACAGAAACGGCCGCTTCATGTACTTCACCCATACGTCTCCGCTGCCCAGCCAGCTGTAAGCCAGAAGAGGGTGAATGACGTACAACGCGAACGAAACGTTCGCTACATAAGCCAGCGCTTTTGATTCGAGCGCCTTCTCGAGCACGGCGCCGGTGCGGTAGAAGGTCATGCCCACGAGGGCAGCAGCCAGGTAGGGTCGCAGGTAATTCATGAAGCCGGTGGCCGGATGAGAGGCGGCCAGCAGCAATACGGCAATGACGTAGGGGGCGACGGTCGCAATGCCTTTGCGTATTCGCAGCCGATCGCTGTGATGAAGCAGCGCAAGGCTTCCACCCGCAAGTATTTCGTCGATGCGAAACCAGGTGGCAATCGCCAACTCGACGTGGAAAACGAAACGCAGCCCGGTGACCAGCAGTGCCAGCAGAGGCAGGACCATGAGTCCGGCTCGGCCGAACACCGCGACGATGGCTGCGACAGCGAGATAGAAGTGCATCTCGACGCACAGGCTCCAGATGTGCCCGGTCACGTCGAGCAGCCAGTACGGAGGGATGTTGCCGTAGAAAAGGAAATGCGCAGCCATCTGCTGCGGTGTCGCCGGCGTAATCAGAAAGACGACGATGAAAAACAGCCACGCGAGCGGAACGATCCTGCACAGGCGGCGAATCAGGAAATCATGAACGTTCGGGCGCTCGAGCAGAAAGGTCGTGATCAGAAATCCCGACAAGGTAAAAAAGATGGCCATGCCGAAGACAGCGACCGTCTCGTTCATCTGCCACGTTTTTCGGCCGAGCGGGAGCAGATGACCGGCGAGAACAGCGAGGATGCTGACACCGCGCCAGCCGTCGAGAACATCGAGCCGCTGCATGTCCGGCCGCACGGTGGGCACGGGCTCGTCGGTCACCACCGTTAAACCAGGACGCGTTCGATGCCGCCGTCGTTGGCGAGCTCCACGTAGTCGGGCATCCAGTCGGCGCCCAGAATGCGGTTGGCCATCTCGACGACGATGTAGTCGGCCTCGAGCAGGCCGTTGGCGAGGTCGCCCTTGTAGCGCTGCAAGCCCTGCAGGCAGCTCGGGCACGACGTGAGGATCTTGACGTCGGCCTTTGCCGGCAAGGCGGTGCCGACCATCGCGCGCAGCGCGGTCTCGTCCTTCCTCAGCTCTTCTTCCTTGCGAAAGCGCACCTGGGTCGCGATGTCGGGCCGGTGAATGCCGAAGGTGCCGCTCTCGCCGCAGCAGCGGTCGCTCTTCTTCACGTTGTCGCCGACCAGCGCCTTGACCGTGAGCATCGGGTCGCGCAGCTTCATCGGGCTGTGGCACGGGTCGTGGAACAGGTAACCCGGCCCGGCCGCGCCGGGCCCGCCTGGGCCGCCGAGCGTGATGCCCTTCTCGAGCAGGAACTCGTGGATGTCGACGATGCGGCAGCCGGGAAAGATGTCCTCGAACTGGTAGCCCTGCAGCTGGTCGTAGCAGGTGCCGCAGCTCACCACCACCGTCTTGATGTCGAGGTAGTTCAGCGTGTTGGCGACGCGGTGGAAGAGGACCCGGTTGTCGGTGATCATCTTCTCGGCCTTGTCGAAGTCGCCGGCGCCGCGCTGGGGGTAGCCGCAGCAGAGGTAGCCCGGCGGCAGCACGGTCTGCACGCCGGCGTGCCAGAGCATCGCCTGCGTCGCCAGGCC
>CAXSEJ010000149.1:0-6571 GCA_964236395.1 uncultured Rhizobacter sp. | reverse complement strand
CGCAGGACGCGGCAGCGCTCAACCAGGTGCGCATCGACGCCCAGCAGGCCGACGCGGTGCTCGCCTGCGACGTGGTCGTCGCCGCCTCGGCAGATGCGCTGCAGACCGTGCGCCGCGGCCGCACGCGCGTGCTCGCCAACACGCACGAGATCCCGGTCGCCGAGTCGCTGTCGAACCCCGACGCGAGCCTCAAGGTCGAGGCGCTGCTCGAGAAGATCGAGTTCGCGGCCGGCGCGGCGCAGGTCGAGACGATGGACGCGCAAACGCTTGCCGAAGATTTCCTCGGCGACTCGATCGTCGCCAACATCATCGCCATGGGCTACGCCTGGCAGCGTGGCCTGGTGCCGGTCGGGCTGGCCGCGATGGTGCGGGCGATCGAGCTCAACGGCGTCGCGGTCGAGAACAACCGCCGCGCCTTCGCGCTCGGCCGCCTCGCCGCCGCCGACCCGGTGGCCACGCGCGAGTTGCTGCACGAGCCCGACCCGAGGTCGCTGCATGCGGAGACGCTCGACGAGCTGATCGCCCGCTCGGCGGCCTTCCTCGCCGGCTACCAGAACGCCCGCTACGCCGACCGCTACCGGGCGAAGGTGGCCGCGGTGCGTGCGCGCGAGCAGGCCGTGCTCGGCGCCGACGCGCCGCTGGCACTCACCCGCGCCGTCGCGGAGCACCTTCGCAAGCTCATGGCCTACAAGGACGAGTACGAGGTGGCCCGGCTCTACACCGACGGCGAGTTCGCGAAGAAGCTGCACGAGCAGTTCGAAGGCGATGCTTCGGGCGAGCCCATCCGGCTCGAGTTCTACATGGCGCCGCCCGCGCTGGTGAAGCCAAAGCACGGCGCCGCCGCCAAGGCACCGAAGAAGGTGCGCTTCGGTCCGTGGCTGATGCCGGCGCTGCGCGTCCTGGCCCGGGGCAAGGCGCTGCGCGGCACGGCGCTCGATCCGTTCGGCCGCACCGAGGAGCGCCGCCTCGAGCGCCGCCTGATCGCCGAGTACGAAGCGCGCGTCGACGAGCTGCTCGCCGGCCTCTCGGCCGAGCGCCTCGCCGCCGCGGTGGCGATTGCCAACGTGCCGGCGTCGATCCGCGGCTACGGCCACGTGAAGCTGGCCAGCCTGGCCATCGCCCGCGCCCGCGAGCGCGAGTTGCTGAGCCGCTTCGATCCGGCCCGCTACCCGCGGCCGACCGGCGCGGCGGTGGCCGGGCAGTTCCGCGGCATCCCGGTCACTTCCGCCTAAGGGTTCGATCACGCGCGAGGTCGACCGGCCAGACCGGCACGACGGATGCCGACACGGCCTGAACGTTCCTGTTCGACACCCCCCGCCGCCGTCATGGATCCGAACCTCAAACCCCTCGACCAGCAGGTCATGGTCATCACCGGCGCCTCGAGCGGCATCGGCCTCGCCACGGCGCTGGCCGCCGCTCGGCAGGGCGCCTCGCTGGTGCTCGCCGCGCGCAGCAAGGACACGCTCGACGACATTGCCGCGCTCATCGCCGAAGAGGGCGGCCAGGCGGTGGCCGTCGAGGCCGACGTGGGCGAGCGGGCCGACGTCGAGCGCATCGCCGCAGTGGCGATCGAGCGTTTCGGGCGCATCGACACCTGGGTCAACGACGCCGGCGTCTCGATCTACGGCCGGCTCGACGAAGTCGCCGACGAAGACAGCGAGCGCCTGTTCAAGACCAACTTCTGGGGCGTCGTGCACGGCTCGCTGGTCGCCCTGCCGCACCTCAGGCAGAGCGGCGGTGCGCTCATCAACATAGGCAGCGAGGTGTCGGAGGCGGCGGTGCCGCTGCAGGGCATCTACTCGGCGAGCAAGCACGCGGTCAAGGGCTTCACCGACGCCCTGCGCATCGAGCTCGACGCCGACGGGGCCCCGGTCTCGGTGACGCTGGTGCAGCCGACGGCGGTCGACACGCCGTATCCGGAACATGCCGGCAACTACCTGAGCCAGGAGCCGAAGCTGCCGTCGCCGCTGATCGAGCCGGAGAAGGTGGCCGCCGCCATCCTCGACGCGGCCACCGACCCGATACAGAACGTCAAGGTGGGCGCCATGGCGGTGCTGAACACCACGGTGGCCAAGCTGCTGCCCTCGCTCGGCGAGGCCATGGCCAGGATGCAGATCGGCCGCCAGCAGCGCAACGAGGCGCCGCACTCGCGCGAAGGCACGCTGTACGCGGCCGGCCAGTCGGGGCGCGTGCACGGTCGCGGCAACGAGAACGCCGCCGACCGCCAGGCCGCCCGCGCATCGAATGTGCGCAGCGCCGTCTGAGCCGCGCGCGGCGACGCCTTCCTCCGCTGCCACCGGCGCCAGGGAGCAGGTCGAGCACCTGACCCTGAGCGTCGGCGCGCAGCGTTTCTACGCCGCGGCGGCCGGCCCGGTCGCGGGCCCGCTGGTGCTGCTGCTGCACGGCTTCCCCGAGATCTCGTACGGCTGGCGGCGGCAGATCTGGCCGCTCGCCCGCGCCGGCTGGCGGGTGGTCGCACCCGACCAGCGGGGCTACGGCCATTCGAGCAAGCCGCCTTCGGTGGCGGCGTACGCGCTGCACGAGCTGGCCGACGACGCCATCGGCATCGCCCGCGCCCTCGGCCACGAGCGCTTCCATGTCGTCGGCCACGACTGGGGCGGCATCGTTGCCTGGCACCTCGCCCAACACCGGCCGGCACACGTCGACAAGCTGGTCATCCTGAACGCGCCGCGCATTGGCGCCTTCTCGCACTATCTGCGCACGCACCCGGGCCAGATGCTGATGAGCGCCTACGTCGCCGCCTTCCAGCTGCCGGTGCTGCCGGAGCTGGCCTTGCGCGCGCGGGGCTTCGCCGCCCTGACCGCTGCCCTGCACGCGACCAGCCGCGTCGGCACCTTCAGCGGCGGCGACTTCGAGGTCTACCGGCGGGCCTGGGCCGAGCCCGGTGCGCTCACCGGCATGCTGAACTGGTACCGGGCGCTGCGCCTGGCGCCGCCCGGGGCCGACGCACGCATCGCGGCGCCGACGCTCGTCGTCTGGGGCGACCGCGACGTCGCCTTGCAAAAAGGCCTGGCCGAGCACAGCGCGGCGGTCTGCGACCAAGCCCGCGTGGTGCACCTGCCCGACGCCGGCCACTGGGTGCAGCACGAGGCCGCCGAGGAAGTGAACGCGCTGCTGGTCGACTTCCTCTCAACCTGAGTCGTCCTCGGCGCGGCACCGCCGTGGGCCCGGGCCCCCGACGAGCCCGCTGCTACACTTTTGCGATGACCTCGTCATCCACGCTCAGCGCCAGGCCCTCCGGCCAGGGAGCCTGGCTTTGGCGCCGCGGCACGTCGCCCGCCCGAAGCTAGGCGCTTCCGGCCTCGCGGCCCGCCCGGCCGCCTCCTGACGTGAGATCTCCGCTGCGGCGGAGGCAAGACATGACCGAACTCGAGTTCAAGAGCCTGGCGAGCCAGGGCTTCAACCGCATTCCCCTCATCGCCGAGGCGTTCGCCGACCTGGAGACGCCGCTTTCGCTCTACCTCAAGCTGAGCGCCGAGGGTGCGGCGGGGAGCGCCCGCTTCAGCTTCCTGCTCGAGTCGGTGGTCGGCGGCGAGCGCTTCGGCCGGTATTCCTTCATCGGCCTGCCGGCCCGCACCTTTCTGCGCGCGACCGGGTTTCGCAGCGAGGTGGTGCAGGGCGGCAGCGTGGTCGAGACGGACGACGGCAACCCGCTCGACTTCATCGCCGCCTGGCAGGACCGCTTCAAGGTCGCCCTGCGGCCCGGCCTGCCGCGCTTTTGCGGCGGTCTCGCCGGCTACTTCGGCTACGACGCGGTGCGCTGCATCGAGCCGCGCCTGGCCCGCTCGGCCGAAGCCCGGCCGCTGCCCGACCCGATCGGCACGCCCGACATCCTGCTCGTGCAGTGCGAGGAGGTGGCGGTGATCGACAACCTGTCGGGACGGCTCTACCTCATCGTCTACGCCGATCCGGCGGTGCCGGAGGCATTCGCCACGGCGCGGCGCCGCCTCGTCGAGCTGACCGACCGCCTCGGCCGCAGCGTCGCCGCGCCCGCGGTCGAGCGCAGCGCGGCACAGCCGGTCGAGCGCGCCTTCGCCAAGGCCGACTTCCTCGCCGCCGTCGGCCGCGCCAAGGCCTACATCGCGGCCGGCGACATGATGCAGGTGCAGATCGGCCAGCGCCTGAGCAAGCGCTACCTCGGCGCGCCGCTCAGCCTCTACCGGGCGCTGCGTTCGCTGAACCCGTCGCCCTACATGTACTTCTACGACATGGGCGAGTTCCAGATCGTCGGCGCCTCGCCCGAGATCCTGGTTCGCCGCGAAGCCACGCCGGCCGGCGACAAGGTGACCATCCGGCCGCTCGCCGGAACGAGGCCGCGCGGCGCCACGCCCGGGCTCGACCGGGCGCTGGAGGCCGAGCTGTCGGCGGACCCCAAGGAGCGCGCCGAGCACCTGATGCTCATCGACCTGGCGCGAAACGACATCGGCCGCATCGCCCGCACCGGCAGCGTCGCGGTCACCGAATCGTTCGCGGTGGAGCGCTACTCGCACGTCATGCACATCGTCAGCAACGTCGAGGGCGTGCTCAAGGAGGGCATGACCAACCTCGACGTGCTCAAGGCGACGTTCCCGGCCGGCACGCTCACCGGCGCGCCGAAGATCCGGGCGATGGAAGTGATCGACGAGCTCGAGCCGGTCAAGCGCGGCCTTTACGGCGGCGCCTGCGGCTACCTCAGCTACGCCGGCGACATGGACATGGCGATCGCGATCCGCACCGGCATCGTCAAGGACGGCACGCTCTACGTGCAGGCTTCGGCCGGCATCGTCGCCGACTCGGTGGCCGAGGCCGAATGGCAGGAAACCGAGGCCAAGGCGCGGGCGCTGCTGCGCGCCGCCGAGCTCGTCGAGGAGGGCTTCTGATGCCGCCCGTGCCCAGCCGCAACGGCCGAAGGAATTACAGCAGCGAGGGCGCGAGCGCCGCGAGCAGGCCGCAGCCGACGGCGACGATCCAGCCGCCGATGCGCTCTTGCGCCGGTGCGCCGCCCTTGCCGCCGGCCACGACGGCAAGGGCGCAGGTGGTCGCCGCGGTGCCGGCGGCCACGAACACGAAGGCAGCGAACGCGGTCGCCGCGCCGGCCGGGCCGGTCTGGGCCATGGCTTCGACGATGTGGCCGAAGGCCAGCCCGGCGGCCAGCGCGAAGGCGGTGAGGCCGTCGGAGCGGCGGGCGGCGGGTCGGGGCGAGGAGGTCGGCATGACGCGGCAGATGATGCAAACGCCGTTTATCGCCGCGCCGCCGACACGTCGCTGGCTGGAATTGCACGTTGTGCCGGCGTCTGTTCGGCCGATCGGCGCGGCGGCGGCCCGCCCGGCGCTCCCGAGGGGCGCCGCATGCTGCTGCTGATCGACAACTACGACAGCTTCACCTTCAACCTGGTGCAGTACTTCGGCGAGCTCGGCGAAGACGTGCGGGTGCTGCGCAACGACGAGATCGACGTCGCCGGCATCGGCGCCCTGCGACCCGAGGCGCTCGTCCTCTCGCCCGGCCCGTGCACGCCCGCCGAGGCCGGCGTATGCGTCGCGGCCATCGAGGCCTTCGCCGGCCGCCTGCCGATCCTCGGCGTGTGCCTCGGCCACCAGGCCATCGGTGCCGCGCTCGGCGGCCGTGTCGTGCGCGCCGGGCGGCCGATGCACGGCAAGGCCGACACGATCGAGCACGACGGCCGCGGTGTCTTCGCCGGCCTGCCCGGCCGCTTCAGCGTCGTGCGCTACCACTCGCTGGTGGTCGAGCGGAGCAGCCTGCCGGCCTCGCTGGAAATGAGCGCGACGACGGCCGACGGCGAGATCATGGGCCTGCGCCACCGTGAGCTCGCCGCCACGCGCACGCCGCTCGAGGGCGTGCAGTTCCATCCCGAATCCATCCTCACCGAGCATGGCCGCGCCATGCTGCGGAACTTCCTGGAGGCGACGACAGCATGACGAGGGTCGACTTGCGCAGCGACACCGTGACCCGGCCGACGCCGGCCATGCGGGCCGCGATGGCCTCGGCCGAGGTCGGCGACGATGTCTTCGGCGACGACCCGACGGTCAACGCCCTGCAGGAGAGGATCGCCGGCCTGCTCGGCAAGGAGGCGGCGCTCTTCGTCGCCAGCGGCACGCAGAGCAACCTGGTCGCGATCCTGAGCCACTGCGGCCGCGGCGACGAGTACCTCGTCGGCCAGGCGGCGCACTGCTACCGCTACGAGGCCGGCGGCGCCGCCGTGCTGGGCAGCGTGCAGCCGCAGCCGATCGAGCACGAGGCCGACGGCAGCCTGGCGCTTGCGCGCATCGCCGCGGCGATCAAGCCCGACGACCTGCACTTCGCGCCGAGCCGCCTGCTCTGCCTCGAGAACACGATCTCCGGCAAGGTGCTGCCGCTCGACTACCTCGAATCGGCGGCCGCGCTGGCGCACTCACGCGGCCTCGCCACCCACCTCGACGGCGCGCGGCTCTTCAATGCCGCCGTCACCCTCGGCGGCGACCCGTTCGTCGCCGCGCGCCGCATCGCCGCCCCGTTCGATTCCGTCTCGGTCTGCTTCTCGAAGGGCCTGGGCGCGCCGGTCGGCTCCGCCCT
>CAXSEJ010000148.1:0-6596 GCA_964236395.1 uncultured Rhizobacter sp. | reverse complement strand
GACCCAGCGCAGCAAGTCCTTTCTCGCCGCTGAAGCGATTCGAGCTTTCGTCGAAACGAACGAATGACAGATCGGCGAGGTTCAGGCGGCTCTGAAGGAAGCCGACGCAGGCAACTTCGCCAGCGACAAGGACGTCGCTGCCTTGGCGACGAAGTGAAAGTGAATGCGCGTTAAATGGCTGCGCTCGGCACTACGCAACGTCGACGAAGAAGCGTCCTTCATTGCCGCCGACGATTCGCTAGCCGCGCGTCTCGTGGTCGGGCGGTTCTTGATGAGTTGGGCAGCTGGCCGAGCAATCAGGACTCGGCCGCGCCGGCCGGGTACACGGCACACGGGAGCTGGTCGTGTCAAGACCCGATACGTCGCCCCGTACCGCGTGCGAGGCGACACCGTGGAAATCCCCGAGCTTTTGGCCATGCGCAGGCCGGTGGACTGGCGATCAGAGTCGTCAGATTGCGAACGGCGACGGAGTGAGCGGCTGGCTGTCAGCCAAGCTGTAGATCAAGCAGCAACCGGGCCGCCGCGCGGCTCACCATGCCGTTGTCGAGGCATCTTGATCGCCGGGTGAGGGCGATCGAGCGGGCGGACTTCGTGGTGTGAGACCTGCGAAACGTCACGCCTCACCCCGACAAGGGCCAGCACGCTGGCTCTGGACGCAGCGGTGACGCATCAAACCAGCCCGGCGGACGGCGGCTGTGGCGCGCTGGTGCTGTCACCGCCATTGCGGGCGCGCCAATCGCTGCCGCATCGGCGCGGCCGGCGGAAAAGAAGCGCCACCCCAAGTGCGATCAACAAGATCGGGCCGATCAGGTGGAACATGCCGATGGGAATGAGGCCAAGGTGCCTGGCGACGCCGAGCACGCCAACGATGATGAGTGCGATCGGGAAGATTCTCATGATGAGCTCCGGGTTGAACTGAGGAGGTTTGGTGTGAAAAGGTCGGAGCAAGCAAACGTCAGCGTTGCTCACCGGGCGGAGGCGGCTGAGCGGCTGACTTTGGGAACGGGCCATCAGTTGCGGGTGTTGGTGTCGGCGAGTTGCCACCACCCCGCCCATGAAAGTTCGACTGCCGCATGCCGGCGCGAAAGCGCTCGCGCTCTTCGTCGCTCAGGCTGGCCCAGCCGGGGCCAAAGTGGCGGTGCATGCGACGCTCCCAGCGGTCTCGCACACGGTCACGCATGTCCGAGCGCCAACGCGGTCCGCGCGCAAGCATGGCCAGCCCTATGCCGATGAGAAGCAAGGGCCAGAACAAGTACACGAACGCAGGGTCGATGAGGCCGTAGTGTTTGAGCAGCCCAAACACGCCGAGAGCAATGAGGGCGAGCGGGAAAATGCGCATGGTTTCTCTCCAGAAATGATCGGGTGGGTGCGCGCCAGACAATGAGGTCGCCGTATTCGGCTCGCAGCCGCAGGCGCAGGCCGAGCACGGCGTAGCGCTTGCGCGCGAGCAAGGTGTTCTGCGGCACGCGCCATTGCGCCGACAGGTCGGCGAACGAAATGCCTTCGATCTCGTGCGCCAGGAACACGTCGCGCTGTTCTGACGGCAACGTTTGCAGCGCAGCCTGTATTGAGCCGAGCAACACCGAGCGCGCATAGGCGGCATCAGGGCCCGCGGCGGGGTCGGGCAGGTTCTCTTCGAGCCAGCTGCGGCCGCCGTCGTCACCCGCGTCCGGTAGCGGCTCTTCCCTCTTCTTGCGCGCGCGGTCGATGATGCGGTTCCTGGCCACTCGAAACAGCCATGCACCGGCCTGCTCGATGGCATCGGTGGCGGCGAAGAACTCGAGCCAGACATCTTGCAAGATGTCTTCGGCCTCAGCCGCATCGCGCACCTGGCCGCGGATGAAGCTGCCGACCCGCGATCGCTCACGCGCAACGATTTCTGTGAAGCGCGAGCCGTTGGCGGTCATGGCGGAGTGGGCTGGCGGGGGAAGGCCGGCTAGAGCGTCCATGCTAGGTAGACGAATGGACGCGAGGAATATTGTGGGCGGGCGGCGCACGGCAGCCGATAGGTCGCCGAACAAGTCGATGGAATGAGTCAGGCGGAGGAGCGCGGCCAGATGGAAAGCAGCGCGGGTTTGCGAGCCCGCCCGTGCGCGGCAACTGCACATGGCCAGAGAGCGTTCACCGGCAAATGTCTGCAGTGGTGTTCGGCGTCTCCTTCCTCTCGATCAACAACACCTCCGCCCCCTCCTGCGCCATCGGGCAGTGCTCCACGCCCGTCGGCACCCGCCATCGACCGGGATCACCGCCCCGGTCATGTACGTCGACGCATCCGAGGCCAGCAGCAGCAGCGGCCCGTCGAGCTCGCGAAGCTCGCCCATGCGCTGCTGCGGGATGCGCCGCTGAACGCGCCGGTGACGAGGGCGGTGCGGCCGGCGAGCAAGGTGTCGGGCGACAGCAGATGGCTCACAAGCCGCCCTCGAGCTCCGCCGCAAGACCTTCGACGTAGCGCCGGTAGGAGAACACGCGGCCGCGCTGCCGGTGGGTCAGCTCGCTGACGATGCCCAGGCGCTCGAGGTGAGCGAGCGACTTGTTGACGGTGGCGGCCGTCAGCGCCGTGGCTTTCACGAGCGCGCCCGAGGTGGCCAGCGGCTGGCGCTGCAGCGCCTGGTGCACGGCGAGCGCGGAGGCGGCCGGCCGGCCGAGCGACGCGATGCGGTCGCGGTCGCCGTTCACCAGGGCCAGCAGCGCATTCGCCGTATTGACCGCCTGCGCCGCGCTGGCTTCGACGCCCTCGGCGAAGAACTCGAGCCAGCGCTCCCAGTCGCCGCGCAGCCGCACTTCGTTCAGCAGCTCGTAATACAGCGAACGATGCGTCTTGAAATAGAGGCTCGGATAGAGCATGGGCTCGCGCAGCACGCCATCGGCGACCAGTTGCAGGACGATGAGCAGCCGCCCGAGGCGGCCGTTGCCGTCGAGAAAAGGATGAATCGTCTCGAACTGCACATGCGCGAGCGCCGCCTTGATGAGCGGCGGCGTTGGCTCGGGCTCGTCGTTGAGAAAGAGCTCGAAATGCTTCAGGCAGTCGGCCAGGCGGTTGGCCGGCGGCGGCACGAAGGCGGCGTTGCCCGGCCGCGTGCCGCCGATCCACACCTGCGAGCGGCGCACCTCGCCGGGCGTCTTGCCGCGCCCGCCGGGGTGTGCCATCAGCACCTCGTGCATGCCGCGCAGCAAGCGCATCGAGAGCGGCAGCCCGCCCCGCAGCGCCGCGAGCCCGTGTTCGAGCGCGGCGACGCAGCGGCTCACCTCGCGAGCATCGTCCATGGGCACGCCCGGCTGCTCATCGATCTCGTACAGCAACAGGTCGGCCAGCGACGACTGCGTGCCTTCGATCTGCGACGACAGCACCGCCTCCTTGCGCACGAAGCTGTAGAGCATCAGCTGTGCATTGGGCAGATGCGATGAGAGCGCGTCGAGCCGGCCGAGGGCCAGCAATGCATCGTCGAAGCGGCGCCGCAGCCTGGTCGACCAGATCACCGGCGGCTCGGGCGGCAGCGCCGCGGGAACGAACGCGCGGAAGCGCTCGCCGGCCGAGGCGACTTCGACATACGTTCCGGATGAGCGTCTGCGCACCAAATTCAGCCTCGAATTGAGCCGCAGGTTATTTTACGTTAATCGACTAAACTAAAACAACGTGGCGCGTTAATTCAGGCTATGCGGTCCAACACCCATGCTCGTTCGGCCCGCACGTCAAACTCTCCGCATGTCGACGCAGGCGCAACCCCGCAACCCCCTGCACGGGCTCACCCTGGAGGCGATGCTCACCGGCCTCGTCGCCCGCTACGGCTGGCCCGGCCTCGGCGAGCGCATTCCCGTGCGCTGCTTCCAGCACGAGCCGGGCATCAAGTCGAGCCTCGCGTTCCTGCGCCGCACGCCATGGGCGCGCGAGAAGGTCGAGAGCCTCTACCTCTTCATGCTGCGCGAGCAGCGACGCCACGGCGGCTGACGACGATGCGGCTGTGCTACCTGGCCGGCTTTCTGCCCGCGTTGCTGGCCGAGGTGCCCCAGCTCATCAGCGAAGGCCGGCTCGCCGACCGCACGAGATCGGACGGTTCAACGGCGATCTTTACGCCATCTTGATACGCAGACTCTTAAGCTGCCCACTTCTTCCGCCCAGCCACTGCCATGCAAGACCTCTGGTTCCTCCTGCTCATTGCCCTCTTCGCCGCGGCACTCGCCGGTCTGGTGGCCGGCTGCGCCGCCTTGGAGTCGCGGTCGTGAGCGGCCTTTACGCACTCTGCGGCGTGGTTGCGGTGGGACTGTTCGTCTACCTCGTCGTCGCCCTGCTCAACGCGGAGAACCTGTGATGCCGTCTGCACAGATGCTGATCCAGCTGGCCGTGTTCCTCGCGGTCCTCCTCCTTGCCGCCTGGCCGATGGGGCGCTGGCTGGCCGCGCTGGGCGACGGTCGGCTGCCGCGCTGGATGGGGCCGCTGGCTCGCGTCGAGGAGGCGCTGTACCGCCTCGCCGGCATCGAGGCGGGCAAGGGCATGGCCTGGACCCGGTACGCCATGGCGCTGATCGCCTTCAACGTGCTGGGCGCGCTCGTCGTCTATGCGCTGCAGCGCCTGCAGGGCGTGCTGCCGCTGAACCCGCAGGGCTTCGGCGGCGTGTCGGCCGACTCGTCGTTCAACACGGCGGTGAGCTTCGTGACGAACACCAACTGGCAAGGCTATGCCGGCGAGTCGACGATGAGCTACCTGACGCAGATGCTCGCCCTCACGGTGCAGAACTTCCTCTCGGCCGCCACCGGCATCGCCGTGGTGTGGGCCCTGATCCGGGGCTTCGTGGCGCGTGCTTCCGGCAGCGTGGGCAACTTCTGGGTCGACGTGACCCGCGCGACGCTTTACGTGCTGCTGCCGCTCTCGCTGCTCCTGGCGCTGTTCATGGTGGCGCAAGGCTCGATCCAGAACCTCGAAGGCTACAAGGACGTGACGACGCTCGAGGTCAACACCTGGCAGGTGGCGACGAAGGGGCCTGACGGCGCTCCGGTCACGACGGACGAGAAGTCGGCGACCCAGTCGATCGCCATGGGCCCGATCGCCTCGCAGGAGTCGATCAAGATGATCGGCACGAACGGCGGCGGCCCGTTCAACGCCAATTCGGCGCACCCGTACGAGAACCCGACGCCGCTCACCAACTTCGTGCAGATGCTGGCGATCTTCCTGATTCCGGCGGCGCTCGTGTTCGCCTTCGGCCGGATGGTCGGCGACATGCGGCAAGGCTGGGCGGTGCTGGCGGCGATGACGGCGATGTTCCTGGTCATGGTCTTCATCGTCTCGGCGCAGGAGCAGGCCGGCAACCCGGCGCTGGCGGCGCTCGGCGTCGACCAGGCGGCGGGCGCGCTGCAACCGGGCGGCAACATGGAAGGCAAGGAGGCGCGCTTCGGCATCGCCGCCTCGACGCTGTTCGCGGCCATCACCACCGCCGCCTCGTGTGGCGCCGTCAACTCGATGCACGACTCCTTCATGCCGCTCGGCGGCGCCGTGCCGCTGGTGCTGATCCAGCTCGGCGAGGTGGTGTTCGGCGGCGTCGGCTCCGGGCTCTACGGCATGCTCGTCTTCGCCATCCTCACCGTCTTCATCGCCGGCCTGATGATCGGCCGCACGCCCGAATACCTGGGCAAGAAGATCGAGATCTTCGACATGAAGATGGTCTCGATCGTCATCCTCGCGACGCCGATCCTGGTCCTCGCCGGCACCGCGATCGCCGTGAGCGTGCCCGCCGGCCCGGCCGGCATGGCCAACCCGGGCGCGCACGGCTTCAGCGAAGTGCTGTACGCCTTCAGCTCGGCGGCCAACAACAACGGCAGCGCCTTCGCGGGCCTTTCGGCGAACACGCCGTTCTACAACGCGCTGCTCGGCATCGCGATCTGGTTCGGCCGCTTCGCGGTGATCGTGCCGGTACTCGCCATCGCCGGCTCGCTGGCGGCGAAAAAGCGCCTTCCGGTCACTGCCGGCACGCTGCCCACGCATGGGCCGCTGTTCGTGCTGCTGCTGATCGGCGTGGTGCTGCTCGTCGGTCTGCTCAATTACGTGCCGGCGCTGGCGCTCGGCCCGATCGCCGAGCACCTCTCGACCTTCACCGCCAAGTGAGCAGCCAGTGAACCCCAGCCAGGTCAATGCCATGTCCACCACCCGCGTCTCGTTCTCCCTCTTCGACCCCGCGCTGCTCCGGCCGGCCGTCGGCGACGCGTTCCGCAAGCTCGATCCGCGCGTCCAGTGGCGCAACCCGGTGATGTTCGTCGTCTACGTCGGCAGCATCCTGACCACGATCCTCGCCGTGCAGGCCCTCGCCGGCCGGGGCGAGGCACCGGCGGCGTTCATCGTCGCCATCGCCGTGTGGCTGTGGTTCACGGTGCTGTTCGCCAATTTCGCCGAAGCGCTGGCCGAAGGCCGCAGCAAGGCGCAGACGGCCAGCCTGCGTGGCATGAAGAAGAAGGTCATCGCCAAGGTGCTCGCCGAGCCGCGCCACGGTTCGGCCTGGCACCCGCAGGAGGCCGAGGAGCTGAAGAAGGGCGTGGTGCTGCTGGTCGAGGCCGGCGACACCGTGCCGCTCGACGGCGAAGTCATCGAAGGCGTCGCCTCGGTCGACGAG
>CAXSEJ010000147.1:3246-6677 GCA_964236395.1 uncultured Rhizobacter sp. | reverse complement strand
TCGCCACGCTCTACCTGAGCCCGAAGGACTACCACCGCATCCACATGCCGTGCGAGGGCACGCTGGTGCGCATGCTGCACGTGCCCGGCGCGCTGTTTTCGGTGAACCCGACCACCGCGCGCGGCGTGCCGGGGCTCTTCGCCCGCAACGAGCGCGTCGTCTGCGTGTTCGATTCGAAGGCGGTCGGCACGTTCGTGCTCACCCTCGTCGGCGCCACCATCGTCGGCAGCATGGCGACGGTCTGGCACGGCCCCGTCAACGCAACGCGCGGCCGGCGCGTGCGCGAATGGCACTACCCGGAGCGCGGCACGACGCTGAAGCAGGGCGACGAGATGGGCCGCTTCCTGCTCGGCTCGACCGTGGTGCTGCTGTTCTCGAAGCCGGGCCTGCGCTTCAACCCGGCGTGGGAGCCGGCGCGCCCGATCCGTCTCGGCGAGGCGATGGCGCGAGTCGCGTGATGTGCGCCTGATGCGCGGCTGATGCGCGCCGTCTTCGTCGACGCCAACGTGGCGCTTCGGGCCGTCGCCGAACGGCTGGCGCCCTCGGCGGCCGCGCGCGTCGAGCTCGCTTTCGGCGACCCCGACATCGTGCCCGACGCCTTGCCCGCCGCGCTCGCCGGCGCCGGGATCGCGGTCATCGACCACACCGCCCTGCCCACCGACGTGGCCCGCCGCTGCGCGGGCCTGCGCCACGTCGTCTTTCTCGGCACCGGTGCGCGCAGCTACATGAACCCCGAGGAGCTGGCCGCACTCGGCATCTCGGTCGACATCATCAAGGGCTACGGCGATTCGGCCGTCGCCGAGTGCACGATCGGCCTGCTCTTCGCCGCCGCGCGCGGCTTCGCCGCCATGGACGGCGCCATGCGCGCCGGCCGCTGGCTGCGCAGCGAAGGCACGCAGCTCGGCGGCAAGACGCTCGGCCTCATCGGCTTCGGCGGCATCGGCGCCGAGGTCGCGCGGCTGGCACTCGGTATCGGCATGCGGGTGCTGGCCTGGAACCGCACGCCGCGCCTCGTCGACGGGGTCGAATTCGTCGACCTCGACACCTTGCTCGCGCGCAGCGACGCGGTCTCGATGCACCTCCTGCTCGACGAGCAGACGCGCGGCTTCCTCTCGCCCGAGCGGCTCGCCGCCATGAAGCCCGGCGCGCTCTTCGTCAACACCGCGCGCGGCGCGCTCGTCGACGAGGCGGCGCTGGTCGAGGCCTTGCGTGCCGGCCGGATCGGCCACGCCGGCCTCGACGTGTTCGCGGTCGAGCCGCTGCCCGCCGGCCACGCGTTCACGACGCTCGCCAACGTCACGCTCTCGGCGCACTCGGGGTTTCGCACGCCGGAGGCCAACGAGCGCCTGGTCGCGGCGGCGCTCGGCCACTGCGCGCGCCTCGAGGCCGCGAGCTCGCCCTAGCCGGCCGTCGGCGCGGCGTCGATCTCGCGCAGGTCGCTGCCGCGGGTTTCGGTCCCGTAGCGCAGCACCAGGCCGAAGGCGGCGATCACCGGCAACAGAATGAGGCCGGCGCCCCACGCCAGCCCCGGCACCAGGCCGACGAGGCCGAGCGCCTGCGCGGCCAGGCCGCCGGCCTTGGTGCAGGCCGCCACCCAGCCGGTGGCGCGGCCGCGGACGGCCAACGGATAGCTCTCGGCGGCGTACGGCAGCAGCATCGCGATGATCCCGTTGATGCCGACGATGAGGAAGGCGATCGGCAGCACCGGGCTCGCCTGCGGATCGGCAGCGAGCTCCAGCACGATCAGCCCGACCAGCCCGGCCGCGCTCAGCGCGATGGCGCCGACGAGCGCGCGCTTGGTGCTCCAGCGGCCATACAGCGCCGCCGCCACGAAGACCGTCGGCAAGGCGATCAGCGCCGAGGCGGCGAGCAGCCGGCTCGACACGGCGACGCTGTAGCCCTTGGCCACGAGCAGCGCCGGCATCCACAGGAGCAGGCCGAAGTTGATCAATCCCCAGGCGATCGCGACCACGCTCAGCGCCACGGTCTGGGCGAGATAGCGGCGCGGCAGCGACGGCGGCGCGGCTGTCGGCCGCAGCGCGGCGACGCCGGCCTCGCGCACCGTGCAGCCGAAGCCGCGCAGCACGGCGTGGGCCTCGCGCACGCGGCCCAGCGCCAGCAGGAAGCGCGGCGACTCCGGCACGTAGACGTTGAGGAAGACGAGGAGCAGGCCGGTCGGAAGGTTGAGGAACCACATCACGCGCCAGCCGAACAGCGGCTGCAGCCACGCCGAGAGCGCGCTGGCCGCGAGGTAGCCGCCGATCGTGCCGAGGCCGCCGACCAGGACCAGCGCCCAGCCGCGCTGCCGCGACGGCATGGTCTCGGCGAGCAGCGCATAGGTCACGGGGAGCATGCCGCCGGCCGCCGCACCCATCAGGAAGCACATGCCGACGTTCCATGCGAGCGACGGCATCGAGCCGCAGATCGACGTGCCGACGAAGATCACCGCCGAGAGCAGGATCGATGCACGGCGACCGTAGACGTCGGCGAGCCAGCCCCAGAGGACCGAGCCGACCACGGTGCCGCAGAGCGCGGCGAACGGCAGCCACGCGACCGTCGCCGCCGAGACGCCGTACTCGCTGCGCATGCCCGGCACGACGAAGCCGAGGCTGGCCGGCTTCATCACGTCGATGACCAGGGCGATGGTCAGCACGATCATCAGGCGCCAGTGCGCCCGGCCGAGCGGTGCGTCTTCCGGCGCGCTGATCGCGAGGCCCGGTGGGTGCGACGACGACGCGGCGACCGGTCGACGCGGCAGCAGGCCGTAGCCGGCGACGCCGATGCCGGCGACGATGAGCGCCATGCCCCAGACCATCGTCGCGTCCATCGGCATGTCGGCCAGGCGAAAGCCCATGTCGCGGCCCATCCAGAACATCGGCAGGTGCATGACGACGCCGATCGTCACCGCGATGCAGCCGGCGACGAAGGCCCAGAGGTGGCGCCGGTCGGCGAGAACGTGGCTGTCGGTGGCTTGCATCGGCCGCGAGTCTACGGGGCGTCAGGTGGACATGTCCGGAAGCGACGAGGACACGCCCGACCGGCCGCGCGGAGCGTGCAGGCATGTAGCCTGCCGCGCCGGCTCAACCGTTCAACTCCACACGAGGGCAGGCATGGCCACATACGGCAAGAAGGCATCGGAGAAGGTCGAAGCGACGATGCACGAGATGAAGGAAGGCACGCTGAAGAGCGGTGGCTCGGGCAAGAAGGTGACGAACCCGAAGCAGGCCATCGCCATCGGGCTGTCGGAAGCGCGGCGCGAGGGCGGCAAGGTGCCGTCGGCGAAGAAGGCCGCCGCGAAGAAGGCCGCCACGAAGAAGGCGCCGGCCAAGAAAGCCGCCCGGAAGTCGAGCCGATGAAGACGCGGCGTCTCGGCGCGCACGGCCCCGAGGTCTCGGCCATCGGCCTCGGCTGCATGGGCATGAGCGAGTTCT
>CAXSEJ010000147.1:0-3236 GCA_964236395.1 uncultured Rhizobacter sp. | reverse complement strand
CAATCTGCGGACTGCCTTTTTGTCACCGACTGCTAACATCCATCATGCAAACTCGCAATCTTGGCACTTCTGGACTGACTACCTCGGCGCTCGGCCTCGGCTGCATGGGCATGAGCGACTTCTATTCGAACCGCGACGAGGCCGAGTCCATTGCCACCTTGCACCGTGCGCTCGACCTCGGCGTCTCCTTCCTCGACACCTCCGACGCCTACGGCCCGCACACCAACGAGGAGCTGATCGGCCGCGCCCTCCGCGGTCGCCGCGGCGAGGTCTTCCTCGCCACCAAGTTCGGCATCCTGCGCGACCCGGCCCAGCCGCTGCTGCGTGGCTTCGACGGTCGGCCGGCCTACGTGAAGTCGGCGTGCGAGGCCAGCCTGAAGCGGCTCGGCATCGAGACCATCGACCTCTACTACCAGCACCGCGTCGATCCGGCCACGCCGATCGAGGAGACGGTCGGCGCGATGGCCGACCTCGTGCGCGCCGGCAAGGTCCGTTACCTCGGCCTCTCGGAGGCCTCGGTCGCCACCCTCGAACGCGCCTGCGCAGTGCACCCGATCACCGCGCTGCAGAGCGAGTACTCCTTGTGGTCGCGCGAACCGGAAGACGGCGCCCTCGCCGCATGCCGGCGCCTCGGCGTCGGCTTCGTGCCGTACAGCCCCCTCGGCCGCGGCTTTCTCACCGGTGCCATCACGAGCCCCGACGACCTCGCCGACGACGACTACCGCCGCCACAGCCCGCGCTTTCAGGGCGAGAATTTCATCCGCAACCTCGATCTCGCCGGCCACGTGAAGGCCCTTGCCGCCGAACACGGCTGCAGCGCCGGCCAGCTCGCGCTCGCCTGGGTGCTGGCGCAGGGCGACAACGTCGTGCCGATTCCCGGCACCAAGCGGCGCCGTTACCTGGAAGAAAACGTTGCCACGCTCGAGCTCGCCGTGCCGGCCGAGGTGCTCGACGAACTCACCCGCCTGTTCCCGACCGGCGCGGCGGCTGGCCTGCGCTATCCCGAGAACATGATGAAGGTGCTGAACGGCTGACATGTTGTTACCAGCAGGTACCTGAAGTGGCGTTACTTCACAGACAGAACGGACCGGCGCTGTCTACCATTCCTTTCCGCTGACAGCTCGCGCCATGGTGTCGCGCGCGGCGGACCCGCCCGCACGCCATGACCCGCCGCTCGTCGTCCCTCGCCCGCCTGTGCGCCTCGGCCGCCGCGACCCTCGTCGTGGCGATGCTGACCGCCTGCACCGCGCCCGGCCTGCTGCTCACCGCCGCCGGCGTGGCCACCGACACCAGCATCACCTGGGACATCGTCAAGCACGTTCACGGCAAGCTCGTCGAGGACGACCCGACGCCCTGCCGCTTCCTCAACAGCGTGCAGCGGGCACTCAATCCGCGCTGCGAGTTCGAGGCCGGCAGCATCGCCGCCGCCGACATCGTCGCCAGCGGCCTGCAGGACTGCCCGCTGGCCGCCGCCACGCGCGACGCGCGTCTCTGGCGCGCCCTGCCCGAGCTGCTCGCCAAGGGCGCGACGGCACAGCGC
This sequence comes from uncultured Rhizobacter sp., assembly GCA_964236395.1. Taxonomy (GTDB): domain Bacteria; phylum Pseudomonadota; class Gammaproteobacteria; order Burkholderiales; family Burkholderiaceae_C; genus Schlegelella_A. The sequence goes on along the minus strand of CAXSEJ010000147.1, from coordinate 1,696 downwards.
TGCTTCCGCTCGCCGCTGCAGGACCTGGCCGAGGCCGACGCCTGCCCCGACTTCGCCGTCGCACCCGCCGAGGTGCGTCGTTCGCTCGTCGTGCTCGCCGAGAGCGATCCGCGCGCCGTCCGCCACGACGTCTTTCGCATGCTGAGCTGCCCGAACGCGCGCACCGCGGGGCTCGACCAGGTGCTCGTCGGCTGGCTCGACCGCGGCAAGCTCGAGCCGGGCACGCTCTCGTTCAGCCCGCTCGGCGCGCTGCACCCCGACCTGCTGCCGTCGCCCTTCAGCCGCGAGCTCGAGGTTGCCGGCCACCTGGCGCAGACGGCGCTCGACAACTACGACGGCGTGCTGCCGGGCGGCTTCGAGGAAGCGCTGCGCACCAGCCGGTGGACGGCCCTCGAGTGGTGGATCTACCGCATGCCGCAGCTCGCCAACCAGGTGCCGCCGACGCGGGGCGGGCAGCTGCCGTGGGTCCCGCTGCAGCGGGTGCTGTCACCCACCTTTTTGAGCGACCGTGCGTCGCAGGGCGACATGGTCGGCTTTCTCATGGCGCGCGGTGCCGACCCGAGGAAGCGCCTGCCGTTCGACCCGGGCCGCACGATCATCGGCTATGCGGCGTCGATCAGAAGCCCGATGCTGGCGGTGCTCGATCCGCCGCCGGAACGCCCCTTGCCCCCCGCGGCGTACGCCACGCGCAGCAGCGGCACGACCGCGCGCTGAGCCGCGCCGGCACTGGCCCTCAGTCGTTCGCGAAGCTGTACGGCCCGCCGCGCTCGAGAGCCCGGCGGTAAGCCGGCCGGGCATGGATCTTCTTGAGGTAGGCCATCAGGCGCGGCCGGCCGCCATCGAGCCCGGCGCGCTGCGCCGCTGCCTCGACCGGAAAGCTCATCTGAATGTCGGCGGCGGAGAAGGCGTCGCCCGCGAACCATTCGCTCTTGCCGAGCTCGGCTTCCATGAAGTCGAGCTGACGCTTCAGGTTCGGCTCGATCATCGTGCCCTTGACCTTGCTGGCGATGCTTTTGGCGATCGGCTTGACGAAGAACGGCATCGGCCCCGACTCGATGCGGTCGAAGATCAGCTTGAGCAGCAGCGGCGGCATTGCCGAACCCTCGGCGAAGTGCAGCCAGTAGGTGAAGCGCCGCCCTTGCGGCGTGCCGGCAGGCGGCTGCAGCTTGCCGGCGCCGTACGTCTGCAGGACGTACTCGACGATCGCGCCGGTCTCGGCGACGGTGACATCGCCGTCGGTGATCACCGGCGACTTGCCGAGCGGGTGCACCTTCGTCAGCTCGGGCGGCGCCAGCATGGTCCTGGCGTCGCGCTGGTACTTCTTGACCTCGTAGGCAAGGCCGAGCTCCTCGAGCAGCCAGAGCACACGCTGCGAGCGCGAGTTGTTGAGGTGGTGAACGGTGATCATGCGGCGATTGTGAGCCCGCTCAGATCGACATCCGCTGCCGCACGCCCTCGCTCTGCATGTCGGCGCCGCGCCCGCGCTGGACGATCTCGCCGCGCTCCATGACGAGGTAGCGGTCGGCGAGCGCCTCGGCGAAGTCGTAGTACTGCTCGACGAGCACGATCGCCATCCGCTTCGGTGCCCGGGCGCCTGCGCCGGAGAGCCCCTCGTCCGCGAGCATGCGGATGACGCGGCCGATGTCCTTGATGATGCTCGGCTGAATGCCTTCGGTGGGCTCGTCGAGCACGAGCA
>CAXSEJ010000146.1:0-6745 GCA_964236395.1 uncultured Rhizobacter sp. | reverse complement strand
TGTTCGTCGAGCACCGCAACCACGACTTCGGCATGGCCGACAACCGGCCGCCCGGCGACGGCGTCGTCACCGGCTACGGCATGATCAACGGCCGGCTCGTGTTCGTCTTCAGCCAGGACTTCACCGTCTTCGGCGGCGCACTTTCCGAAGCTCACGCCGAGAAGATCTGCAAGGTGATGGACCAGGCGATGAAGGTGGGCGCGCCGATCATCGGCCTCAACGATTCGGGCGGTGCCCGCATCCAGGAAGGCGTGGCCTCGCTCGGCGGCTATGCCGAGGTGTTCCAGAGAAACGTCATCGCCTCCGGCGTGGTGCCGCAGATCAGCATGATCATGGGCCCGTGCGCCGGCGGCGCCGTTTACTCGCCGGCGATGACCGACTTCATCTTCATGGTGAAAGACAGCTCGTACATGTTCGTCACCGGCCCCGAGGTGGTGAAGACCGTGACCCACGAGGAGGTGAGCGCCGAGGAGCTCGGCGGCGCGCTCGCCCACACGACCAAGAGCGGCGTCGCCGACCTCGCCTTCGACAACGACGTCGACGCGCTCGCCATGCTGCGCCGCTTCTTCGACTACCTGCCGCAGAGCAATCGCTCGGGTGCGCCGAGCCTGCGCAGCGACGACCCGGCCGAGCGCATCGACCTCTCGCTCGACACGCTGGTGCCCGACAACCCGAACAAGCCGTACGACATCAAGGAGCTGATCGCGAAGACGGTCGACGACGGCGACTTCTTCGAGCTCCAGCCCGAGCACGCGAAGAACATCGTCATCGGCTTCGGCCGCATGGACGGCGCCGCCGTCGGCATCGTCGCCAACCAGCCGCTGGTGCTCGCCGGCTGCCTCGACATCAAGAGCTCCATCAAGGCGGCGCGCTTCGTGCGCTTCTGCGACGCCTTCAACATCCCGGTGATCACCTTCGTCGACGTGCCTGGCTTCATGCCCGGCACCGCGCAGGAGTACGGCGGCATCATCAAGCACGGCGCCAAGCTGCTCTTCGCCTACGCCGAGTGCACGGTGCCGAAGATCACCGTCATCACCCGCAAGGCCTACGGCGGGGCTTACGACGTGATGAGCTCCAAGCACCTGCGCGGCGACGTCAACTTCGCCTGGCCCCACGCCGAGATCGCGGTGATGGGCGCCAAGGGCGCGGTCGAGATCATCTTTCGCGACGAGAAGGGCGATCCCGAAAAGCTCGCCGCGCGCGAGGCCGAGTACAAGGCCAAGTTCGCCAACCCCTTCGTCGCCAGCGCCCGCGGCTACATCGACGACGTGATCCAGCCGCACGAGACGAGAAAGCGGATCTGCCGCTCGCTGGCGATGCTGCAGGGCAAGAAGGTCGAGGACCCGTGGCGCAAGCACAGCAACATTCCACTTTGATGAAAGCCGCTTTGGCGCATCGGCGACCGGCCGAGATCATCACTACCGAAGCCCAACTGCGCGCGCTTATCGGCGAACCGGCCGAACTGACCTGCGCGAAGATCAGCGATCGCCTGAACGCGATGACTCGTTTGTTCATCGAGCGTTCGCCCTTCGTTTGCATCGCCACCAGCGACCCGGCCGGCAACTGTGATCTCAGCCCGCGCGGCGATCCTGTCGGATTCGTACGCATCCTCGACGATCGGACCTTGCTTCTTCCCGAGCGGCCCGGCAACCGACTCGCTGATTCCCTGCGCAACATGCTGGCCAACCCGCATGTCGGCTTGCTGTTCCTCGTGCCCGGAGTCACCGACACGTTGCGTGTCAATGGCCGAGCCACGATCACGGTTGACGCCGGGCTGCTTCGCTCCAGTGCTGTCGAAGGCAAGCCGCCGTTGCTGGGCATTCTTGTCGACATCGACGAGGCCTACACGCAGTGCTCGAAGGCGTTCTTGCGCTCGCAGCTCTGGGATTCGCAGCGGCATGTCGACGCCGCCACGATGCCGACGGGCGGCCAGGTGCACCGCGCCGTCCAGGGCGAACAGTTCGATGCCGAGCAGTACGACAGGGAACGCGACGAGCGCTACCGTCGCCGAGCCGGCTTTTATTGAGCGCGACGGGCGCCCGGTCCAGCCGCAAGCCCTTGGGCATACTTCCGCCCGATGAGACGAGAGCACCGATGCTGAAGAAAATCCTGATCGCCAACCGCGGCGAGATCGCCTGCCGCGTCATCAAGACGGCGCGGCGCATGGGCATCGCGACGGTCGCGGTCTACTCCGAGGCCGACCGCAACGCGCTGCACGTGCAGCTGGCCGATGAAGCGGTGCCCATCGGCCCGGCGCCGAGCCGCGAGTCCTACCTGCAGATGGACAGGATCATCGCCGCCTGCAAGCAGACCGGCGCCGATGCGGTCCACCCCGGCTACGGCTTCCTGTCCGAGAACGAGACCTTCGCGCGCCGGGTCGAGGAAGAGGGCATCGTCTTCATCGGTCCCAAGCACGCGTCGATCGCGGCAATGGGCGACAAGATCGCGTCGAAGAAGCTGGCGCAGGGAGCCGGTGTGCACACCATCCCGGGCCACAACGCGGCGATCGAGAGCGCCGGGCTCGCGGTGGAGATCGCCCGGAAGATCGGCTACCCGGTGATGATCAAGGCCTCTGCGGGCGGTGGCGGCAAGGGCTTGCGCGTGGCCCACGACGACCGTCAGGCGGAGGAGGGCTTCGCCTCGTGCCGCAGCGAGGCGCTGGCCTCGTTCGGCGACGACCGCGTCTTCATCGAGAAGTTCGTCGAGCAGCCGCGCCACATCGAGATCCAGGTGCTGGGCGATGGCCACGGCCACTGCGTGTACCTGTGGGAGCGCGAGTGCTCGATCCAGCGCCGGCACCAGAAGGTGGTCGAGGAAGCACCGAGCCCGTTCCTGGACGACGCGACGCGCAAGGCGATGGGCGAGCAGGCCGTGGCGCTGGCCCGGGCCGTGAACTACCAGTCGGCGGGCACCGTGGAGTTCGTCGTCGGCAAGGACAAGAGCTTCTACTTTCTGGAGATGAACACCCGGCTCCAGGTCGAGCACCCGGTGACCGAGTGCATCACCGGCATCGACCTCGTCGAGCAGATGATCCGCGTCGCCGCCGGCGAGGAGCTGGCCTTCGCGCAGGGCGACATCGCCCGGCGCGGCTGGGCCATCGAGTGCCGCATCAACGCCGAAGACGCGGTGCGGGGCTTCCTGCCGAGCACCGGCCGCCTCGTCGCCTTCGTGCCGCCCGAGCAGACGCTGCTTGCCGGCGAGCCACAACCGGCCGGCACGGCCGGTGTGCGTGTCGACACCGGCGTCTACGAAGGCGGCGAGATCGCGATCCACTACGACTCCATGATCTGCAAGCTCGTCGCCTGCGGCGCCGATCGGCCGGCGGCGATCGCCGCCATGCGCTCGGCGCTCGACGCCTTCACGATCCGGGGCGTGCGCAGCAACCTGCCGTTTCAGTCGGCGCTGCTGGCGCATCCACGTTTCGCCTCGGGCGACTTCACCACCGGCTTCATCGCCGAGCAGTACCCGCACGGCTTCGCGCCCGAGTCGCCCGAAGGCGGCGGGCGCAGCTTTCTGCTCGCGCTCGCGGTGGCGGTGCAGCGGCGTCTGCTCGAGCGCGGCACGGGCCTGTCGGGCCAGCTCGTCGGCCACGAGATGACGCTCGGCGACGACTTCATCGTCGTCGAGACGGGCGCCGATGGCCGACGGCGGGAGACGCGGGCGACGGTGGAAAAAGGTGAAGGCGTCTACCGCGTGACGATCGACGGGTGCGCCCAGCGCATCGCGCTGTCGAGCCCGGTGCGGGCCATCGCCACGACCGGCCGCGCCGACGGCGCCTTCTTCCATGCCCAGGTCGAACGTCAGGGGCTGGCGCTGCGCCTGGCGCATGGAGGCGCGAGTCTGGAAGTCCAGGTGCTGTCGCCGCGCGCGGCCGAGCTGCGCGCGCTCATGCCGTGGAAGCCGCCGCCGGATCTGTCGCGCTTCCTGCTGTCGCCGATGCCGGGCTTGCTGGTGGCCGTGCCGGTCGCCGCCGGGCAATCCGTGCGCGCCGGTGAGCGGCTCGCGATCATCGAGGCGATGAAGATGGAGAACGTGGTGCTGGCGCAGAGCGACGGCGTCGTCGCCCGTGTCGTGGCCACGCCGGGCACGAGCGTGGCAGTCGACGAGGTGATTCTCGAGTTCGAAGCCGGGGCGAAGGCAAACGATCGCGCGGTGACGGCGTGAGCGGCGAGCCGCGACCGTTCCGGGTGCTCGGGTTGCAGCAGGTCGCTATCGGCGGCACCAGCAAGGCGCGCCTTCGCACGCTCTGGGTCGACAAGCTCGGCCTCGAGGCGACGGGCAGCTACCGCTCCGAGCGCGAGAACGTCGACGAAGACATCTGCGCCGTCGGCAGCGGCCTGGCGCGGGTCGAGGTCGACCTCATGGAGCCGATCGACGCGTCGGCCAGGCCGGCGGTGCACGTCACGCCGCTGAACCACATCGGCCTCTGGATCGACGATCTGCCCGCCGCAGTGTCGTGGCTGGAGGCGAACGGCGTGCGCATCGCGCCGGGCGGCATCCGCCCGGGCGCGGCCGGCCACGACATCTGCTTCATCCACCCGAAGGCCAACGAGGCCTTCCCGGTCGCCGGCGAAGGCGTGCTCATCGAGCTCGTGCAGGCGCCGGCCGACGTCATCGCCGCCTCCGCACCGTGACCGTCCACGCCATTCTGAAGATGGGCGACCCGCGCCTGCTGCGCATCGCCCAGCCGGTCGAGCGCTTCGGCACGGCCGAGCTGCGCACCCTGGCCGCCGACATGTTCGAGACCATGCATGCCGTCGCCGGTGCGGGCCTGGCCGCGCCGCAGATCGGCGTCGACCTCCAGCTCGTGATCTTCGGCTTCAGTCGCAACGACCGCTACCCCGAGGCGCCGCCGGTGCCGGAGACGGTGCTGCTCAACCCCGTGATCGCGCCGATCGGCGACGACGAGGAGGAAGGCTGGGAGGGCTGCCTTTCGGTGCCGGGGCTGCGCGGGGTGGTGCCGCGTTTCACGCGCATTCGCTATCGCGGCGTCGACCTCGAAGGGCGGCCGATCGATCGCGAGGCCGATGGCTTTCATGCCCGCGTGGTGCAGCACGAATGCGATCATCTGATCGGCACGCTGTACCCCATGAGGGTGCGCGATTTCAGCCGCTTCGGCTTTACCAGCGTGCTGTTTCCCGGCCTGGCCGCCGACAGCGACGACTGAGGTCCGAAAGTGCACGCCATGATCCTCGCGCATTCCCTGCTGCGGCTCTGCGCCGCGGCCACGCTGGCGCTTGCCGGCCTGTCCGCGACGCTGCCCGCCCGGGCACAGGGCGCCGAGCAGGACCCGCCTGACCGCGTTGCCCGCCTCGGCCCGTCGAGTGGCCGCGTCTGGCTCAACAGCGAGGATTCGAAAGAGTGGATCGAGGTCGCCCGCAACCAGCCGCTGACGACCGGAGATCGCCTCGCCACCGCGGCCGGCGTGCGAGCCGACGTCGCGCTCGGCAGCACCACGCTGCGGCTCGACGCCGACACGGAGCTCGAGATCGTGCAGCTCGACGACGCGCGCTTCCAGCTCCGGCTGCGCCGAGGCAGCGTCGCGGTGCGTTTGCGCAGCAGCGAGGCCGCCGCCGGGTTCCTGCTCGTCACCGACGAAGGCGGCTTTCGCGCCGAGACCGTCGGCCGCTACCGCTTCGACCGCGTCGACGAGACGAGCGAGGCGACGGTGTCGGCCGGCCAGGCGGTGTTCGAAGGCCGGGCCAGCGCGCTGCACCTGAGCACCGGCCAGCACGCCCAGTTCTGGCTCGACGCCGCAGGCGCGCCACAGTACAGCCTGGTCGCCCCGGCCCGCGATGCCTTCGCCGGCTACGTCGACGACCACGACCGGGCGGACGACCGGGTCGCCGCCATTCGCTACGTCTCGCCGGAGATGACCGGCGCCGAAGACCTCGACCGCTATGGCCAGTGGGAGCAGAGCGCGGAGTACGGGCCGATCTGGACGCCCCGTGCGGTGCCGGCGGGCTGGGTGCCCTACAGCACCGGCCGCTGGACGTGGGTCCGGCCGTGGGGATGGACCTGGGTCGACGAGGCGCCCTGGGGCTTCGCACCGTTCCACTACGGCCGCTGGGTGAACGATCGCAACGCCTGGCGCTGGGCACCTGGCCGCTACGAGGCCCGGCCGGTGTACGCGCCGGCGCTGGTCGCCTGGACCGGTGGCTCGCGCGGTGCCGTGGCGGTCCGTCCCGGAGGCCGTGGCGCACCGGTCGGCTGGTTCCCGCTCGGGCCCCGCGAGGTCTACGTGCCGGGCTACCGCAGCAGCGCCCGCCATGCGCGCGACCTCAACTTCGCACAGATCGGCAACGCCGCCAGCATCGCCGCCGCCGTCGATGACCACCGCAGCGGGGGCGACCGTCGCGACTTCGTCAACCGCCGTGTGCCGAACGCCGTGACGGTGGTGCCGGCCGGCGTGTTCGCCGGCCGCCAGCCTGTTGGATCGAGCGCGGCGCAGTACCGGCAAGACCCGCAGACTCGAGCGCTCGGCGCCGAGGCGCGCGGCGGCTTCGCCGTCTTCGCCCCTCCCGTCGCCCCACCGCCCCGCGTCGCGCGCCACGGCGACGACTGGCCTGCTCGCCGCGCGGATTCGGAGGGACCGGCGGCCACCCGCCTCGGCGGGCGCGACGTGCGCCAGGACAACGGGCGTGTCGACCGGCCGGATCGCATCGATCGCATCGATCGCATCGATCGCGCCGATCGCATCGATCGCGCCGATCGCGTCGAGCGCGTCGAGCGCGTCGAGCGCTCC
>CAXSEJ010000145.1:6552-6768 GCA_964236395.1 uncultured Rhizobacter sp. | reverse complement strand
CCACGCCCAGCTCGCGCACCTCGTCCTTGAACAGCTCGCGCAGCGGCTCGAGCAGCTTCAGGCCGAGCGTCGCGGGCAGGCCGCCGACGTTGTGGTGGCTCTTGATCGAAGCCGCCTTCTTCGAGCCGGCGCCGCCCGACTCGATCACGTCGGGGTAGATCGTGCCCTGGGCCAGCCACTTCGCCTGCTTGAGCTTCGCGGCTTCGCGCGTGAAGA
>CAXSEJ010000145.1:0-6542 GCA_964236395.1 uncultured Rhizobacter sp. | reverse complement strand
TCGCTCGCGTCGACCGCGATCACCTTCACATGCAGCCGGCCGGCGAACATCTCCATCACCATGCGGCCTTCGTCGAGGCGGAGCAGGCCGTGGTCGACGAACACGCAAGTCAGCCGGTCGCCGATTGCCCTGTGCACGAGCGCGGCCGCGACGCTCGAATCGACGCCACCGGAAAGGCCGAGGATCACCTCGTCGTCGCCGACCTGCGCGCGGATGCGCTCGACCGCCTCGTCGATGTAGTTGCCCATCACCCAGTCGGGCCTGGCGCCGGCGATCTGCAGCACGAAGCGCTCGATCATCTCGCGGCCCTTGACGGTGTGCGTCACCTCGGGATGGAACTGCACGCCGTAGAGCTTGCGCTGCTCGTCGGCCATGCCGGCGATCGCGCAGCTCGGCGTCGAGGCCATCAAGGTGAACCCCGGGGGCAGCGCGGTGACCTTGTCGCCGTGGCTCATCCACACCTTGAGCATGCCGTGGCCGGCCACGGTGGAGAAATCTTCCAGGCCGTCGAGCAGCCGCGTGTGGCCGCGCGCGCGCACCTCGGCGTAGCCGAACTCGCGGTGCGAGCTCGCCTCGACCTGGCCGCCCTGCTGCACCGCCATGGTGAACATGCCGTAGCAGATGCCGAGCACCGGCACGCCGAGGTCGAACACCGCCTGGGGCGCACGCAAGTCGTGCGCTTCGTAGGTCGATGCGTGGCTGCCGGAGAGGATGACGGCCTTCGGCGCGAACTCGCGCACGAACGCGTCGCCCACGTCGTTGGGATGAATCTCGCAAAACACGTGCGCCTCGCGCACGCGGCGGGCGATGAGCTGCGTGACCTGGGAGCCGAAGTCGAGGATGAGGATCTTGTCGTGCATCACAGAAGGGCCGCCGCAGCGGCCGGGCGGCGCCTGCCGTTGAAGTGGGTCCAGGCCAGGACGAGCGCCACCAGCTGGACGAGGGCACAGAAGAAGAACGGCGCGCCGATGCGCCAGTCACCGCGCGGCAGGTGCGATACCGCGCCAAGGAGCGGCGCGCTCAGCACGGGTGCCACGACGGCCATGAGGCTCTGCAGGCCGCTCACCGCGCCCATCGTGCGGCCCTGCGTCGTCGCCGTGGCCGCGCCGGAGACGATGCTCTGCATCGACGCGGCGACCGTGAAGCCGAGGACGTTGCAGAAGACGACGGCGAACATCATCCAGCCTTCGCTGGCCGCGCCCCAGCCGACGTAGGCCAGCGTCGAGGAGACCAGGCCCACGACCGCCAGACGCTGGGGCGAGAAGCGCTTCAGCAACCGGCCGAGGAGCACCCCTTGCACCAGCGCCGACATGACACCGACGGCGAAAAGCGACCAGCCGTTCTGCAGGGGGCCCCAGCCGAACTTGAACGTCGTGTAGAGGACCCAGCTCGTGTACAGGATGAACTGGGAGAGCGCCGTGCAGGCAATCACTGCGATCAGGATGCCGACGCCGCCGAGCCGGCCGAGCTCGGCGAATGCGGCGACCGGGTTCAGCGCCGTCTTCCACACGACCGCCCGGCGCTTCTCGACCGGCAGCGACTCGGGCAGGACCAGCCAGCCGTAGAGCAGGTTCAGCAGCGCCAGAACGCCCGCGGCAAAGAACGGCAGGTGCAGGTCGATGGCGCCGAGGAGACCGCCGATCACCGGACCGAGAATGAAGCCGAGGCCGAACATCGCGCCGAGCAGGCCGAATCGCTTGGCGCGGTCGGCGGGCGCAGTGATGTCGGCGACGTAGGCGTTGGCGACCGACGCGTTCGACTGCATCGCGCCGCTGAACAGGCGCACCACGATCAGCATCCACAGCTCGGTCGCGATCGCGGTGACGAAAAAGCTGAGCGACAGCGCGCAGAAGCCGACCAGCAGCACCGGGCGGCGGCCGTACTTGTCGGAAAGGGCGCCAAGCACCGGCGAGGCGAAGAAGTTGGCGAAGCTGAAGGCGAAGGTGACGGCGCCGTACCACCACGCCTGCTCGGTCTGCGAGGCGGTGAAGCTGCCGACGAGCGCCGGCAGCACCGGCACGATGAGGCCGATCGACATCATGTCGATCAGCACCGTGATCATGATGAAGGGCATCGCCGCCTGACGGGCGACGGCAGGTGCCTCCGTCACGCCAGGTCCTCGAGGCGAAGGACCGGCAGCGAGAGTTTTGCGGCGGCCGCGCCCATGAGGCGATCGTGGGTCAGCAAAGGAAGGCTGGACGCGGATGCGAGCCACAGATACGCCGCGTCGTAGACCGACAAGGAATGGTCGAGGGCCAGCTCCAGCGCGGCGTGCACCTGGCTCGGCTTGTCGTCGGCCATCTCGACCCGTGCGCGAATGGCGTCGAGCACGCTCCAGGTCAGCAAGGCGTCCGGAGCCGACAGTCTGCTTCGCTTGACGGCATTGGCAATGATGTTTGCGCATTCCCACAGCCAGAGCTGCGGCACGTGAACATCGAGCAAGCCCTTGCGCAGCCGGGCGTAGGCGATTCGCGAAGCGTCGGAAGCTTCGTCGGGCAGGAGCCAGGCCGCAGTGACCGAGGCATCGAGCACGAGCGATCTGGCCTTCACTCCCTGCCTTCGTCGCGAAGCTCCCTCCAGCCCGGCCCCGGCTTGACGCGCGAATGCAGCTCATTGATGGCCTTCAACTCCCGCGCGATCTGCTCGTCGCTGACAGCGACCGGCCGAACCGGCAGCATGCGCACGACTTCCTTGCCGTGCCGAGTGATCCGCACTTCCTCGCCCGCTTCGACGGCATCGAGCAGCTGCGAAAAATTCTGCTTTGCCTCGAACACACCTGCAGTTCTCATCGTTCTATCCAGATTCTCAAAAATCAGGCCAGATTATAGCCAGGCCTCATTCAGCCCGGTAGTTCGGCGCTTCCTTGGTGATCTGCACATCGTGCACATGGCTCTCGCGCATGCCCGACGACGTGATCTCGACGAACTCGGCCTTGGCCTTCATCTCCTCGATGCTGGCGCAGCCGCAGTAGTGCATCGAGGCGCGCAGGCCGCCGCCCATCTGGAAGATGATCGCCACGACCGAGCCCTTGTACGGCACCTGCCCTTCGATGCCTTCGGGCACGAGCTTCGCCGAGCCCGCGGTGCTGGCTTCGCCTTCCTGGAAGTAGCGGTCGGCCGAGCCCTGCTGCATGGCGCCGATCGAGCCCATGCCGCGGTAGCTCTTGTAGGTGCGCCCCTGGTAGAGGACGACCTCGCCCGGCGCTTCTTCGGTGCCGGCGAAGGCGCCACCCATCATCACCGAGTCGGCGCCGGCGGCGATCGCCTTGGCGAGGTCGCCCGAAAAGCGCACGCCGCCGTCGGCGATCAGCGGCACGCCGCTGCCGGCGATGGCACGGGCGACGATGTCGATCGCCATGACCTGCGGCACGCCGACGCCGGTGACGATGCGCGTGGTGCAGATGGAGCCCGGGCCGATGCCGACCTTGACCGCATCGGCGCCGGCCTCGACGAGCGCGAGCGCCGCCGCGCCGGTGGCGATGTTGCCGGCGATGACGTCGACGTTCGGGAAGTTGCGCTTCACCCAGCGCACGCGCTCGATCACGCCCTCGCTGTGGCCGTGCGCAGTGTCGACGACGATGGCGTCGCAGCCCGCCCGCACCAGCAGCTCCGCCCGCTCCTCGGTGCCCTCGCCGACGCCGATGGCGGCACCGACGCGGAGCTTGCCGTGGGCGTCGCGGGCGGCGTTCGGGAAGCTGGTCTGCTTGGTGATGTCCTTGACGGTCATCAGGCCGCGCAGCTCGAAGGCCTCGTTGACGACGAGCACGCGCTCGAGCTTCTCGCGGTGCATCAGCGCCTTGCCTTCGGCCAGCGTGGCGCCTTCGCGCACCGTCACCAGGCGCGAGCGCGGCGTCATGATGTCCTGCACCGGCGCGTCGAGGCGGCTTTCGAAACGGAGGTCGCGGTTGGTGACGATGCCGACCACCGTCTTGCCCTGCAGCACCGGAAAGCCCGAGATCCCGCGCGCCTCGGACAGGGCGATCACCTCGCGCACCGTCATCTCGGGCGGCACGGTGATCGGGTCGCGCAGTACGCCGGATTCATAGCGCTTCACGCGCAAGACCTCGGCCGCCTGCTGCTTCGGGCTGAGGTTCTTGTGGACGATGCCGATGCCGCCTTCCTGCGCCAGCGCGATCGCCAGGCGGGCTTCGGTCACGGTGTCCATCGCTGCCGAGACGAGCGGCAGGTTCAGGCGGATGTTGCGCGAGAGGGAAGTGGCGAGGCTGGTGTCTCGCGGCAGGACGTTGGAGAAAGCCGGAACCAGCAGGACGTCGTCGAAGGTCAGTGCTTTGCCCAAAAGGCGCATTGAAAAGCTCCAGACGCAAAAGCAAATTATACGGATGGCCGTACAAAGTACCGCTTTGCGCGGCAGTGGCGGTGTGCTGCCACGGAGGCCGCCGCTAAACTGCCCGCAGCCTTTTCAGCGACTTCCACGACCATGGTTCGATCCCTCGCCGCCCTCTTCACTGCCGTGCTGGCGACCGTGTTGTCGCTGCCGGCCGAGGCGCAATGGAAGTGGAAAGACAAGAGCGGCTCGGTCCAGTACAGCGACCTGCCGCCGCCGCTCGGCACGCCGGAGCAGGACATCATCGCGCGGCCGGGCTCGCAGCGGTCGCGCACTGCCGGGGCCAACGCTCCCGGATCGCCGATGCCGACTGCCGCGGCCGGGCCCTCGGCCGCTGCGTCGCCTGCGTCGCCTTCCTCGGCGGCGTCGGCAAATGCGCTCGCCCCCCGCACCGTCGACCCCGAGCTCGAGGCCAGGCGCAAGAAACAGGAAGCCGATCAGGCCGCCAAGGCCAAGGCCGAGGAGCAGCGCCTCGCCGCCGCCCGGGCCGAAAACTGCAGTCGCGCACGGGCCCAGGTGCAGACGCTCGACAGCGGCATCCGCCTGGCGCGCGCCAACGAGAAGGGCGAGCGCGAGATCCTCGACGACAAGCAGCGTGGCGAAGAGATGAAGCGCGCCAAGGACGTGGTCGCGAGCGACTGCAAATAGCCTGCGCCCGGCGCTCAGCGCCGGGTCGCGCGCTGCCGTCGCGCCTCTTTCGGGTCCAGCGCCAGCGGCCGGTACACCTCGACGCGGTCACCTTCCTTCAAGGGCGTCGCCGGCGTGCAGGCGCGGCCCCAGACGCCGAGAGCCTGCGTCGAAGGGTCGATGGCTCCGGGCGGCTCGAGCAGGCCCGCTGCCCGAATCGCGTCGAGCGCGGTGGCGCCGGCCGGCAAGGACAGCGCCACCTCGTCGCCGACACCGTCCCTCGCGCTCCATGCCAGCGAAACACGCATCGAGGACACGCGGCTATCGCGCCCCGTGCACCTGCTCGGCGCGGCGCACGAAGGAATCGACGAAGGTGTCGGCGATGCGGTCGAAGACGGGGCTGATGACAGCCTCCAGCACGACGTTGGAAAAGGCGTAGCGCATTTCGAACTCGATCTTGCAGGCCTGTGCGGCGTGGCCGGCGGCCACGCCGCCGGGCATGTCGAGCGGCACGAAGCGCCAGTGACCTTGCAGCAGCGAGAACGGACCGTCGACGAGGCCGATGCCCACCGAGCTGTCGGGCACGTGCTCGTTCCTGGTCGTGAACGCGTGGCGGATGCCGGAGTAGGCCAGGTGCAGCCGCGCGGTCAGGCCATGGTCGTCGCGGCTCATGACCTCGACCCGCTCGCACCAGGGCAGGAACTCGGGGTACGACGCCACGTCGATCACCAGCTCGTAGATCTCGTGCGGCGCATACCAGAGCAGAACCGACTTCTTGACGTGCTTCATACAATCGAGAAATTGTAGAAGCGGCCTGCGCAGGCCATTGCAGCCATGGGCGCCGCCCCTCCTTTGATCGCCGAGAACCGCCGCGCCCGCTTCGACTACCACGTCGAGGAGCGGCACGAGGCCGGCATGGCGCTTCAGGGCTGGGAGATCAAGGCGGTGCGCGCCGGTCAGGTCCAGCTCACCGACGGCTACGTCGTGATACGAGACGGCGAGCTGTGGCTGATCGGCTGTCGCATCAATGCCTTGCGCAATGCCTCGACGCACGTCCAGCCCGAGGCCGACCGCACGAAGAAGCTCCTGATGCACAAGGAGGAAATCAAGCGGCTCGTCGGCAAGGTGGAGCAGAAGGGCTTCACCCTGGTTCCGCTCGACCTTCACTTCAAGGGCGGTCGGGTGAAGGCGGAGATCGCCCTGGCCAAGGGCAAGGCCGAGCACGACAAGCGCGACACGGAGAAGAAGCGCGACTGGGATCGTGAGAAGGGCCGCCTGATGCGGCACAAGGTCAGCGGCGGCAAGAGCCGCGCCGCCGGCTGAGGCCGCCGCCGTGGGTGCCCGTCCTGCGCTCGGCCGCCCCGCCGTGCGCGAACTCGAGGACCTGCCCTCGCCGCCCGGCCTGCCACTGCTCGGCAACCTGCTCGGCGCTTCCCGAGCGCAGATCCATGCGCAGGTCGAGGCCTGGGCGCGGCGATACGGCCCGCTGTTCACGATCCGGCTCGGCCGCAGCCGGCTGCTCGTGATCGCCGACCATGCGGCCATGGCGGCGGTGCTGCGCGACCGCCCCG
>CAXSEJ010000144.1:0-6777 GCA_964236395.1 uncultured Rhizobacter sp. | reverse complement strand
TGCAGCACGTGACGTTCACCGGACCGGGGCCGATGATCAACAGCCTGCTCGGCGGTCACATCCAGTACGGTGTGGCCAATCCGTCGGCGTTCATGAGCTTCGTGAATCAAGGCAATCACAAGATCACACCGATCGCAGTCCTGAGCACACACCGCGATCCGACGATTCCGGACATCCCCACGCTGGCCGACTTCGGCATCAGCGGGATCGAATCGAACGGGTGGCTCGGGGCACTCGTGCCGGCGAAGACGCCGCCGGCCGTCATCGCGAGGCTGAACCTGGAGTTGCTCAAGGCACTTCGTTCGCCCGACACGGTCGAAAAGCTGAAGAAGAGCTACCTGGAGGTGACCGGGAGCACGCCGGAGGAGTTCGCCAGGTTCATCGTGACGGAAAACGCCAAGTGGGTCGAGGGCTTCAAGGCGGCGGGAATCAAGCCCGAGTAAGCCGGTGGGCGTGCAAACCGAGAGCTGAAGATGCGGACGATCATCGAACACGGAACAGTGATCGCCTGGAACCAGGGGCATCACGAGGTGATCGAGGCCGGCGTGGTGGTGTTCGAGGGCGATCGCATCACGGAGGTCGGCACGGCGCTCACGCAGCCGGCGGCAGCGGGCGATCTGCGCATCGATGCGCGCGGCCGGATCGTCATGCCGGGCTTCATCAACGCCCATCTTCATGTGACCGACACGCCGTTCACGCGTGGCTACCTGGAGGAAGCGAGCAACCTCGCCAGCAGCGCGAAAGAGACGAACTACGGCACCCTGTACAAGATGCTGCCGGCGGTTCGCCACGCGATCGATCCGCAATCGCAGGTGATCGGCGCGGAATGCGCGCTGGCCGAGCTGGCGCGGACGGGCTCGACCACGGTCGTGGAGCTCGGCTACGACTACGAAGTCGGCGGTGACGGCGACATAGCGATCACGCAGCAGGTTGCCGAGACGGCCATGCGCATCGGCTTGCGCATGTACTCGGGCCCGCGGTACCGCGCCATGCACTACGGCCACGCTCCGGGGGGCAAGGTCTGGTACGAGTCCTACCCGGAGCAGGGCAGGAAGCGGTTTCGCGACTGCGTCGACTTCTGCACGGGCTGGAACGGCCGCTTCGACGACCGGCTTCGCACCTTGCTCGCGCCGGGGCAGATCGACACCTGCGATCCGGAGATGCTGCGCGAGACCCGTGCCGTGGCCAACGCCCACAAGCTGCCGATCCAGGTGCATGCGGGCCAATCGCCCAAGGAGTACGAGCGCATCCAGGCCGAGTACGGCATGACCACGGTGGAGTACATGCAGCACACCGGGCTGCTCGGGCCCGACATGATGATCGGCCACGGCCAGATCCTGACTGCCGACGGCAACGCCGGGTCGCTCAAGCCGAACGAAGTGGCCGCCCTGCACGAATCGCAGACCACGGTGGTTCATCTGCCGTGGGTCAAGGCGCGCCGTGGCGGAGTGATCAACTCGATCCACAAGTACGCGCAGATGGGCGTCAGGCAGGCGCTCGGCACCGACACCTTCCCGTTCGACATGTTCAACGACATGCGCATGGCAGCCGTCATGTGCCGCGTCGTCGAACACTCGGTCGATGTGGCGCTCTCCAGGGATGTCTTCACCATGGCCACGGTCGGCGGCGCCGACGCCTTGGGTCGGCCGGACCTGGGGCGCATCGCGCCCGGCTGCAAGGCCGACATCGTGACCGTGCGCATCGACACCTTCAAGGCCTCGCCCGTGTACGACCCCTTCAAGTTCCTCGTGCTCGCCGCCACGGGCGACGACGTCGACCGGGTGATCGTCGACGGACAAACGATCGTCGACGGCGGAGAGGTCCTCAAGGTCGACCGCCCTGCGGCGGTCCGGCGACTCAACGAAGCCGCCGAAAAGGTGCGAAGCCGCGTCGTTCTCTAGAGCTGCCGAAGCTCGCGGCGATGGGCGGCGACGATGTGGCTTAGCGCGGCTGCCATCCTGCTCGCCGGCTGGCTCATCGGCGCGACGAGCATCGGCGGGGTGCTGGTCGTGCCGGTCCTTCACGAGATGCAGGGCATCGACCTGCGGTCGGCGATCGCCGCCGCGTCGCTGGCGCTGGCTTTCCCCGGGGTTCCTGCGCTTTGGCGCCTGGGCAGAGCCGGTCAGGCGTTGCCCGTCGGCACGCCTGCGCTTCTGCTGGCGGCGCTGCCGGGCGCATTCTTCGGCGCGCTGCTCGTCCAGCACGTCGATCTGAACGGGCTGCTTGCGGGCCTCGCAGCACTTGCCTTCTTCAGCGGCGTGTGGGGTTTGCGCAATCCGGCGACGCAGGCGCCATGCTCGCCGGTCGGGAGTCGAGCCATGCTGCTGATCGGCTTCGGGGTCGGCCTGGGCTCGGCGCTCTCGGGCACCGGCGGGCCGGTGCTCCTGGTGCCGGTGCTGATGCTGGCGCGCCAGCCTCTTACGGCGACGGTAACAAGCGCCCAGGCGATCCAGCTGCCCATTGCACTGTGCGCCGGCGCCAGCCACGCGCTGTTGGGCGCCTTGAACTACAGGCTGGCGGTCGGCCTCGGCGTCCTGCTGCTGGGAGCCTCCCTCGTCGGCGGCGCCAACGCGAAGCGGCTGCCGTCGGCGGCGCTTCGCCGTCTGGTATGCGCCCTCCTCATGCTCACCGGTGCGTGGCTCGGGTACCGAACACTGGTGTCATGAACCCGGCCCGGGGGGCCGTCATCGCGTGTGCAGCGACCAGGCACTTCGCGAACAGTCGGGCCGCGCGCGAGGGCTCCGGCGACCGCCGCGCAGGGCAAGGAACCGGCACGCATGCATGGGACCGAAGTCAGCGTAGCGGTCGCGGATGACGCTGAGCGCCCGCTCGCCCAGACTCCTGGCCCGCTGCGGCCGCCACGGGCGGCGGCATCGGCGCGGCGGCCGCCACGGGCGGCGCCAGCAGCGCGGCGATCGCCGCCTCCACGCCATGCCGGCCGCAGGCGATGCCCTGCGCCTGCAGCGCCGCCTGCACGCCGGCGAGGCAGCCGAGCAGCATGGCCTCGTTCACGTCGCCGAGGTGGCCGATGCGGAACACGCGCCCGTGCAGGGGCCCGAGGCCGCCGGCCACCGAGACCTGGAAGCGCTCGCGGGCCACGGTGCGCAGCGCCTCGGGGTCGATGCCCGGCGAGACCTCGATCGCCGTCACCGAGACCGAGCGCGCCGGCACCCACCGCGTGAACAGGTGCAGCGCGCCGCCCTCGCCCCAGGCGCCTACCGCCGCGTGCACCGCGGCGGCGAGGCGGGCGTGGCGCGCATGGACGTTGGCCAGGCCTTCATCGGCGATGAGGCCGAGCGCGGCCTCGAGCCCGGCGAGGTGAGCGAGCGGCGGCGTACCGCAGAACTTGCGGTAGGACTGGTCGCTTTGGCGGCGCGTCCAATCCCAGTAAAAGCGCGGCGCGGTGTTGGCACGCGAGGCGGCGATGGCCCGCTCGGTGGCGGCGACGAAGGCCATGCCGGGCTGCAGCATCAGGCCCTTCTGCGAGGCACCCATGACCACGTCGACACCGAGATCGTCCATCGCGAACGGCGCGGCGGCGAGCGAGGCGACGACATCGGCGACGAACAGCGCCGGATGGCCGGCCGCGTCGATGGCGCGACGCAGCGCGGCGAGGTCGCTGGTGGTGCCGCTGGCGGTGTCGGTGTGGACCGCGAACACCGCGCCGATGGCGTGCGCGGTGTCGTCGCGAAGCGCGGCCTCGACCGCCGCCGGGTCGATCGGCTCGCCCTCCACGAACGGCGTGCGCAAGGCGCGGCCACCGAAGGCCTCGACCTGCTCGGCCCAGCCGTCGGAAAAGTGACCGGTGCCCGGCACGAGCACGACGCTGCCGGGGCCGACCAGGTTGGCGATCACCGCCTCCCAGCCGCCGTGACCGTTGGCGGCGTAGAAGAACACCTCCGCCCGCTGCGTGCCGAGCAGCTGCTTCAGGCCCGACTCGCAGGCCGCGATGAGCTCGTGCAGGCGGGAATCGGCCAGATCGATCGGCTGCCGCGACATGGCCGCGACCACCTCGGCGGGCACGTGCGTCGGGCCGGGTGAATGGAGCAGGCGCAGGCCGGGGATGCGGGCACGTCGGGTCATGGCTGGCGATGGTAGCGGCGCCCTCGCGCCCCATCTAGCTCGATGCGATCTTGCGCAGCAGCTCGATGAGCAGCGCCCGTTCCGCGCTCGACAGGACCGACAGCACCGGCTCTTCCATCGTCGCGGCGATGCGCCGCGACCGCTCTGCCAGCACGCGCCCGGCTGCGGTGAGGTGGATGTGCTGGGAACGCCGGTCGCTCGTCCCGCGCACCCGCTCGACCCAGCCGCGATCGACCATGCGGTCGAGGATGACAGCGAGGTTCGGCGGCGAGATGTCGAGCGCCGTGCCGAGCCGCTTCTGGTTGATGTCGTCGTTGTGCGCCACCAGCATGAGGATGGAGTACTCGGGCACCTTGAGGCCGATCGGCTCCATGTGCCGCGCGAACACCTTGCGCATCCCGATGGCGGCGCGCGAGGCGGCGTAGCCGACGAGGCTCGACAGGCCGGTCTCGTCGAGCGCGGGGCTGCGCGCCGCACCGTTCATGGCCGGTTCTTCCGCTTGGCCGCGCCCAGGTAGGTGTCGATCACGCGCGGATCGCGGGCGAGGTCCTCGGCCGGCCCTTCGAGCGCCACCTGCCCCATCTCGAGCACGTAGCCGTAGTCGGCCACTTCGAGCGCGGCCCGCGCGTTCTGCTCGACGAGCAGGATGGTCACGCCGGTGGCGCGCAGGGCCGAGATGGTGGCGAAGATGTCGCGCACCACGAGCGGCGCCAGGCCGAGGCTCGGCTCGTCGAGCATGAGCAGCGCCGGCCGGCTCATCAGGGCACGGCCGACGGCGAGCATCTGCCGCTCGCCGCCGGAGAGCGTGCCGGCGAGCTGGGTGCGCCGCTCGCGCAGCCGCGCGAACAGCATGTAGACCTCGCCGAGCGCCTTGGCCGTGTCTTTCCTGCCGAGACGCACCTGGCGGTAGGCGCCGAGGAGCAGGTTGTCTTCGACCGACATGGTCGAGAACAGGGCCCGCGTCTCGGGCACGAGCGAGATGCCGCGCATCACACGGTCTTCGAGCGCGAGCAGGCCCATCGCTTGGCCGTCGTAGTGGAACTGGCCCCGCGACGGGAGCACGCCCATCAGTGCGTTGAGGAGGGTGGACTTGCCGGCGCCATTGGGGCCGATGACGGTGATCACCTGGCCGGCGCTGGCGCTGAGGTTGATGCCGTGAAGGACCTCGGCGCGGCCGTAGCCGGCGTGGAGGTCGCGGACGCGGAGGAGGTCAGCCATGTCGTGCTTTGCTCGACCGTTCTTCTTGTTCGTTGCTGCCCGCCGGGTCCGGGCCCGGCTGCCCGGTAACTTTCATTTGCTGGCCCAAATGAAAGTCACCAAAGCAAAGGGCCTGAATACGATTTGGCCGCAGGCCTTCGGCGACGAACTGGTGCGGTTGGCCAGCCGCGACGCAGCCCGAACCAATGAGCGTCCAAGGAAGGCCCCACGCATTCGCGATTCGACCTGGACGCTCGGTGCGCCGAAGCGAGGTGATCGTCGCCAACCGCACCTCTTTGGTGCCGGAGCGTGGCGGCCAAATCGTGTTGGGCCCTTTGCTTTGCTTACTTTCATTTGGGCCAACAAATGAAAGTGAGTCGGCCTGCCGGGCCGAACACCCGGCGGGAAGCAACGCAAACGAAAGAACCACCGACGAAGCCATCTAATGCTCCGTCCCCAGATACGCCGCCCGCACCGCCGGTGACGCTTGCACCTCGTCCGGCGTCCCCTCGATCAGCTTCGTGCCGAACTCCATCACCACGCACCGATCCACCAGCCCCATCACCAGATCCATGTCGTGCTCGACGAGCAGGATCGACAACCCTTCGCCGCGCAGCTGCCGCAGCACGTCGGCCAGGCCCTCCTTTTCCTTGAGGCGCAGGCCGGCCGCCGGTTCGTCGAGCAGCAGCAGGGTCGGATCGGCGGCGAGGGCGCGGGCGATCTCCATCAGGCGCTGCTGGCCGAGGGCGAGGTTGCCGGCCTGCTCGTGCATCAGCCCGCCGATGCCGATGCGCTGCAACTGCCGCTCGGCCTCCTTCATGAGCGCCCGCTCCTCGGCGCGGTCGAGCCGGAACATGGCCGCGGGCACGCCGTGCCGGCCGCGCAGGTGGGCGCCGAGCGCCACGTTCTCGAGCACCGTCATGGTGGCGATCATCTTCACGTGCTGGAACGTGCGCGCCACGCCGAGCTCGGCGATGCGGCGCGAGCTGAGGGAATCGATGCGCTGGCCGAGCAGGCTGACCTCGCCGCGCGTCGCCGGCAGCACGCCGGTGATGAGGTTGAAGAGCGTCGACTTGCCGGCGCCGTTCGGGCCGATCAGCCCGAGGATCTCGCCGGCTCGAACCTCGAAGCTCACGTCGTTGACGGCGACGAGGCCGCCGAACTCCTTGCGCACGGCCTTCACGGCGAGCACCGCGTCGCCGTGCCCCGGCCGGGCCCGTGCCGGCAACGCCGCCGCGCCGTGCCAGTCGACCTTGCGCCGCACGGCCGGCAGCCACGCCTCGATGAAGGCCCAGACGCCGTCGCGCGCGTACTGCAGCATCAGCACGAGCAGCACGCCGAAGACGATGATCTCGTAGTTGCCGCTGTTGCCCATGAGCCGCGGCATCCAGACCTGCAGCTGGTCCTTCAGCACCTGCACGATGCCGGCGCCGAGCAGCGCACCCCAGACGTGGCCGACGCCGCCGAGCACCGCCATGAACAGGTACTCGATGCCCA
>CAXSEJ010000143.1:0-6784 GCA_964236395.1 uncultured Rhizobacter sp. | reverse complement strand
TAGCGCTGCTGCGGGTGGTATTCCGGGTAGGCGGCGACCTCGATGAACCAGTCGCCGCCTTCCTTCTCGCGGATGAACTCGATCAGCTCGCTGGCGTAACGGAACTCGCCTGCGGTCGCCGTGCCGCTCGGCAGGTCGCCGCGCAGGGCGACGAGGCGGCGGATGTCGCGGGCGCGGTAGGTCGAGAGGATCTCCGAGATGCTGTCCCTGGTCGAGCCGATGCACGAGAGGTGCGGCGCGGCCTGCTGGCCGAGGGCGGCGATGTCGGCCACGGTGGCGAGGGTCTTGTCGCGCGTCGAGCCGCCGGCGCCGTAGGTGACGCTGAAGAACTCCGGCTCGACGGTGGCGAGCTCCCTCACCACCGTCTTCAGCTTGTCGCTGCCGACCGGCGTGTTGGGCGGGAAGAACTCGAAACTGACGGGAACGGGCAGGTGCACGCTCATGGCATCGGACCTTTCGGTGCCGTGGGCACCGCGTGCAGGAAGAACTCGCGCGCGCCTTCGCCGCCCGGCGTGGCGCTGTCGAACCAGGCGAGCACGTCGAGGCCCTGCGTGGCGCAGGCCTTGCGCAGCTTGCGCTCGACGTGGCCGTAGGCGCTCGCCGCCTTCACGTGGCCGTCGGCGCCGATGTCGACCGGCTGCAGCTCGAATTGCGGCTTGACGAGGAGCAGGAAGCGGCCGCCGAGCGGCACCAGCGCCGGCAGCACCAGCGCGAGCGAGATGAAGGAGAGGTCGGCGACGACGAGGTCGAAGCGCGCGACCGGCAGCTGCTCGGCCTCGAGGTGACGCGCATTGACGCCTTCGAGCGCCGTCACGCGCGGGTCGGCGGCCAGCCGCGCGTGCAGCTGGCCATGGCCGACGTCGATGCCGACCACGTGCGCCGCGCCACGCTGGAGCAGCACGTCGGTGAAGCCGCCGGTGCTCTGGCCGACGTCGAGGCAGGTCAGGCCGGCGATGTCGAGGCCGGTGTGCGCCAGGGCAGCGTCGAGCTTGAGCCCGCCGCGCGACACGAACCGCAGCTCGGCGTCGTCGGTGACCTCGACCTCGGCGCCGCTCGGCACGTCTTCGCCCGACTTCGACGGCACGCGCCAGCCGGCCGGCGCGCGCCAGCGCACGGCGCCGGTCGCGATGAGCCGCTGCGCGGCCGATCGCGTCGGCGCCATGCCCCGCTCGACGAGGAGCTGGTCGGCGCGCACGGCTCGGCCTCCGCTCAATACCTGTAGGTGTCGGCCTTGTACGGGCCTTCCTTCGCCACGCCGATGTAGGCCGCCTGCTCGTCGGTCAGCTCGGTCAGCATGGCGCCGACCTTCTTCAGGTGCAGGCGCGCGACCTTCTCGTCGAGGTGCTTGGGCAGCACGTAGACCTGGCCGTTCTCGTACGCCTCCTGGCGCGTGAACAGCTCGATCTGGGCGATGGTCTGGTTGGCGAAGCTCGAGCTCATCACGAAGCTCGGGTGGCCGGTGCCGCAGCCGAGGTTGACCAGCCGGCCCTTGGCGAGCAGGATGATCCGCTTGCCCGGCCTCGAGCCTTCGGCCGGAAAGATCACATGGTCGACCTGCGGCTTGATCTCTTCCCACTCGCATTTCTCGAGCGAGGCGATGTCGATCTCGTTGTCGAAGTGGCCGATGTTGCAGACGATCGCCTGGTCTTTCATGGCCGCCATGTGCTCGTGGCGGATCACGCTCTTGTTGCCGGTGGTGGTCACGAAGATGTCGGCCTTGTCGGCCGCGTACTCCATGGTCACGACCTTGTAGCCTTCCATCGCCGCCTGCAGGGCGTTGATCGGGTCGATCTCGGTCACCCACACCTGCGCCGAGAGGGCGCGCAGCGCCTGCGCCGAGCCCTTGCCGACGTCGCCATAGCCGGCCACGCAGGCGACCTTGCCGGCGATCATCACGTCGGTGGCGCGCTTGATGCCGTCGACCAGCGATTCGCGGCAGCCGTAGAGGTTGTCGAACTTGCTCTTGGTGACGGAATCGTTCACGTTGATGGCGCGAAAGAGCAGCGTGCCCTTGGCGCTCATGTCTTTCAGGCGGTGCACGCCCGTCGTCGTCTCTTCCGTCACGCCGATGATCTCGGCACCCTTGCGGCTGTACCACGTCGGGTCCTGGGCGAGCTTCTTGCGGATGGCGGCGTAGAGCACGCGCTCCTCTTCGCTGGAGTGGGTGTCGATCAGCGACAGGTCCTCTTCGCAGCGCTTGCCCAGGTGCATGAGCAAGGTCGCGTCGCCGCCGTCGTCGAGGATCATGTTCGGTCCTTCGCCGGCCGCGCCCTCGGTGCCGAACTCGAAGATGCGGTGGGTGTAGTCCCAGTATTCCTCGAGCGACTCGCCCTTGACGGCGAACACCGGCGTGCCGCCTTCGGCGATGGCCGCGGCGGCGTGGTCCTGGGTCGAGAAGATGTTGCACGAGGCCCAGCGCACGTCGGCGCCGAGCGCCTTCAGCGTCTCGATCAGCACCGCGGTCTGGATGGTCATGTGCAGCGAGCCGGTGATGCGCGCGCCCTTCAGCGGCTGCGCTTTCGCGAACTCGTCGCGAATGGCCATCAGGCCGGGCATCTCGGTCTCGGCGATGCGTATTTCCTTGCGGCCCCAGGCCGCCAGGGACAGGTCGGCGACGAGGTGGGAAACGGTGGCTTGCGGCTTCAGGACGGCGTTCATCAGAGGGCTCCAGTTCGATCTCGGAAACCCGCACGCGCACTGAATGGAAGGAGCTGAAGGAGAGCTCACCCACGAGGACGATCGTGCGGGTGAGCGCGGTTGCAAGCGACGTTTTCCGAGCCTGGGACGCGGCGGTGGCCGTGCCTTGCAACGCTCCTCGGAAAGAGGCGGGATTCTAGCCGCTCCTATCATTCGCCGTGATCCCCGCATCGGTCAAACCCTGGCATCTCGTCGACCCGCGGCGTCTGCAGGCGGTGCGCGGCGTGCTGACCGACATCGACGACACGCTGACGACCGAGGGCGCGATCCCGATGGGCGTGGCGGCGGCGATCGCCGCCTTGCGCCAGGCCGGCCTTGCGGTCATCGCCGTCACCGGCCGGCCCATGGGCTGGAGCGTGCCCATCGTCCAGACCACCCGGCTGACGGCGGTGGTCGCCGAGAACGGCGCGGTCGCGCTCTGGACCGAAGGCGACGAGACCCGGGTGGAGTATGTGTAGGGCGACGCCGAGCGAGCCGCCAACAGGCTGCGCCTTGCCGCGGTCGCATCGCGGCTGCTGCGCGAGGTGCCGGGTGCCGTGCTCGCCCGCGACAGCGCCGGCCGGGTCACCGACATCGCCGTCGACCACGCCGAGTTCTCGCGGCTCGAGCCGGCGGCGATCGAGCGCGTCGTCGCCGTCATGGAGGAAGAAGGCATGCACGCGACGGTGAGCTCGATCCACGTCAACGGCTGGTTCGGCGAGCACAGCAAGCTCACCGGCGCGGCGTGGACCGTGCGGCGCCTGCTCGGCCGCGAGCTGGAGGCCGAGCGTCCGCAGTGGGTCTATGTCGGCGACTCGACCAACGACCAGCTCATGTTCGGCCACTTTCCGCTCTCGGTCGGCGTCGCCAACGTGGCCGACTTCGCCGATCGCATGACGCAGTGGCCCGCGTTCATCACCCGGCACGACCGCGGCCGCGGCTTCGTCGAGGTGGCCGAGCGCCTGCTCGACAGCCGGCGCTGATGGCGCGCCGGCCGCTGCCCATGCTGGCGGTCGCCGGCGTGCTCGCCCTCGGCTCGGCGGTCTCGCTCGGCCTGGCGCGCTTCTCGTATGCGCTGCTCCTCGGCCCGATGCGGGCCGACCTCGGCTGGAGCTACTTCACGGCGGGCGCGATGAACACGCTGAACGCCGTCGGCTACCTGGTCGGCGCGCTGCTCACCGCCAGGGCGCTCGGCCGCGTGGCCGCCGGGCGGCTCTTCGTCGGCGGCACCGTCGGCACCGGGGTCGTGCTCGGCCTGCACGGCGCGGCGAGCAGCGAGGCGGCCCTCTACGGACTGCGCTTCCTGGCCGGCGTCGGCAGTGCGGCGACGTTCGTCTCGGGCGGGCTGCTCGCCGCCCGGCTGGTCACCGAGCCACGACCAGGCGCCCGGGCAGGCGGCGGCGCGAGCGCCGGCCTCGTCCTCGGCATCTACTACGGCGGCACCGGCCTGGGCATCGTCTGCGCCGCCCTGCTCGTGCCGCCGCTCGTCGAGCGGACGGTGGCTCACTCCTGGCAGGGCGCCTGGGTCGGGCTCGGCGGCCTGGCGCTCGCCGCGGCGGCGGTGCTCGCATCCGTCGTGCGCAGCCCGGCACCGCCGAACGTGGTGCGTGCCGAAGCGCCGCCGGCCGCGACGGCGATCGGCGCGTTCGCCCCGGCGCTCGCGTCGTACCTGCTGTTCGGCCTCGGCTACATCGGCTACATGACCTTCGTCGTCACGCTGCTGCGCGAGCAGGGCCTGGGCCCGCGGGCGGTCGTCGTCTTCTACGTGCTGCTCGGGCTGGCCGTGGTCGCTTCGTCGTGGCTCTGGGCCAGGCTGCTGCAGCGCGCGCGCGGCGGCGGCGCGATGTGCCTGCTCAATGCGCTGCTCGCCATCGCCACCGCACTGCCGGTGCTCAGCGGCCATCCCGTCGCGGTGTTCGCTTCCGGGCTGCTCTTCGGCGCCGTCTTCCTCTCCGTCGTCGCCTCGACGACGGCCCTCGTTCGGCACAACGTGGCGGCGACGCACTGGGGCCGCTGGATCGGTGCCTTCACGATCGCCTTCGCCCTCGGCCAGATCGTCGGCCCGAGCCTGGTCGGCTGGGTCGCCGACGCGACCGGCGGCTTGCGTGCCGGGCTGGCCTGCTCGGCCGGCGTGCTGCTGCTCGCGGCGGTGGCGGCGTGGTGGCAGCGGCCGCTGGCCGCGACCGGTTCAGCGGCCGCGTAGGAACTCGGCCATGCGATCGTGCTCGTCGGCCAGCGCGGCGCGAAAAGCCCGCCCGCGCTCGGGCCTGCCGGCGAAGCCGGTGTCGATCGCCAGCGTGCCCGATGCCGCCGAGGCATTGGCCCAGCCGACGACGCGATCGCCCCAGAGCAAAGGCAACGCGTAGTAGCCGAGCTGGCGCCTGGCCGCCGGGGTGTAGGCCTCGAAGCGGTAGGTCCAGCCCCACAACAGGGTGAAGCGGCGGCGGTCCCAGACGACCGGATCGAAGGGCGCGAGCAGACGCACCCGGGCGTCGGGCGCATGGCGGGCGGAGCGAGGGTTCTCGTCGGCGGGCCAGAGCCAGCGGGTGCCGTCGAGGGTGACGCTGGCGAGGCGCTCGTCGGCGGCGGCGCGCGCGGCCCTGGCTTCGGCGCCGAGATGCGGTGCGCCGTAGCCGAGCAGGCGCGTCAGGTAGACCAGGCTGCTCGATGGCAGCGGCGCGTACTTGCGCACGACCAGATCGACCAGCGCCGCGGCGCGCTCGGCGCGTGCCTGCCTGCCGGGGTCGGCCGGCGGATGGTCGACGGCCTCGTAGATCCGGGTGCCGCCTTCGCGCCGGGCGATGCGCAGCAGGCCGCGGTAGTGCATGCCGTCGAGCAGGTGTGTCGTTGCCGTGCTGGTGCCGCCCCAGGCGTTGACGCGGCGGCCGTGCGCGAAGGCGGCCTCGACGGCGCGCGGATGCGTCGGCCCCTGCTCGCGAACGAAGGCCAGCACCTCGGCGGCCTTGCGCTTCGTCGCCGGCGTCCACCTCGTCGCGGCGATGCGCGGGTGCATGAGCGCCAGGTGGCGGCGCGGCAGGAACCCGTAGTTGACGAGGCAGTCTTCCTCGATCGCCAGCGCCGGGTAGCGCCGCTCCAGGTCGCCGGCGCGGTAGCCGACGACGCGGTGGCGCAGCGTGAGGTCCTGCGCCCGTGCCGGCGCCCGGATCGGGTCGGCCTGGACGAAGCCGAGCTTCTCGATCGCGCGAAGGAGGGTGGTCGGCTTGAACAGCGTTCGGGCGACGGCATATCGGCGCAGGTCGTCGAGCGTCGGCGCGCCACGGGAGGTCGGCATCCGGAGATCATGCCGTGCCGGGGCCGCCGGTTACAGTCCGCGCCCAGGGAGAACAGCGATGTCGAAGACGGGCAAAGTCGTGCTGACCGTGCTGTTGCTCGCCGGCTTCGGCACGGCCCTCTGGTTCGCCGTGCGTGGCCAGTCGAGCGCCACGGCTGAACGCAAGGAAGCCGCGGCGATCGCCTCGGCGCCGGCGCTCACCGGACTCGTCGCCCTCGACGTCGAGCCCTTCTTCGCCGATCCGCGCGTTCGCAAGATCCTCGCCGACAGGCGCCTGCCGGTCGCCGTCACGCGAGTCGGCAGCCGCGACATGGCCGGCATGGTGCAGCCGGGTGCGACGGCCGACTTCCTGTTCCCGTCCGGCGTCGTCGCCGCGAACCAGATCGCCGACGCGGCGCGCAAGGCCAAGGTCGCCGTCGCCCAGTCGTCGCCGTTCTACACGCCGATGGTCATCGCCAGCTGGCAAAAGGTCGCGAACATCCTGGTCGCCAACGGCATCGCCAAGCCGCTCGGCGAACGCACTTACGGCGTCGACATCGCGAAGCTGACCGACCTGATGCTGGCGAAGAAGCGCTGGAAGGACCTGAAAGGCGCCGAAGCCTACGACGTCTCGCGCGGCGTGCTCGTCTCGACCACCGACGTGCGGCGCAGCAACTCCGCGGCGATGTACCTGGCGCTGACGAGCTACGCCAGGAACGGCGACGTGGTGACCGACCGCGCCACCGCCGAGCCGATGGCGCGCCAGCTCGCCGAGCTGTTCAAGCGCCAGGGCTACCAGGAGAACTACGTCAACGGCAACTTCGACGACTACGTGGC
>CAXSEJ010000142.1:683-6888 GCA_964236395.1 uncultured Rhizobacter sp. | reverse complement strand
GCAGTCGGGCCGCAGTCACGGGCCGGCGCAGGCCGACGCCGCGTCGCGGCCGACAGCCGCGCGGGCGATCAGCTCGCGCGCCGGCTTTTGCAGCGGCCCGTGCAGGTGGATGGAGCGGTCGAGGACCAGCCACCCACCCTGCTTGGCCTCGGGCGTGAGCACGACGTCGAAGGTGCCGGCGCCGATGTCGACGCGGCCGGTGCCGGTGGTGCGCGTCCGTTCGGTGTCGAACACCAGCGAACGGATCTGGCCGGCGCCATGGCGCAGGTCGATCGCCGCCGCGGCGCAGCGAACGGCCACCCGCTCGCTGCCGGCGAGCCAGCTGCGCAGCATCCTGCCGCCCTGCAGGCCGATCTGGGCGTCGAGCAGGCCGGGAATCGAGCCGCCGGTGAGACGCGCCCGGACCGTGCCGCCGGCGCTCTGGCGCAGGGCGGCAGCCGACTCGCCGCTGGCGGCGATCTGCACGTCGGCCTGGAGCAGCCCGGTGACGCGCTTGTCTTCCGGTTGGCCGGCGAGCAGGGTCTCGAGGCGCAAGCCGCGGAGCACCAGCTCCGCCTCGACCGCGGCAGGCCGCTTGCGGAGATCGGCACCCATCCGGCCGGTGGCCCGGCCGGCCTGGAACACGCCGGCCTCCAGCCCGGTCACCGCGATCACGCCGTCGAGCAGCGACGCGTCGAAGGCGACGCTGCGCAGCCACGGCGCCTCCGCGGCACGCAGGCGACGCACGCCGATGCGCAATGCGGCGTCGGTGGCGCGCAGGAAGCGGTGTTCGTCGACGTCCTCGGCGACGCGCTCGCGCGCCGCCTTGACCGGCGCGCGACCGGCGAGCCAGCGCAGGTCGGCGAGATCGGCGAAGGCACTGTCGAGCGTGGCGCGCAGCACCGGCCGGTCTTCGCGGCCCCAGCTCACCTCGCCGGCCAGATCGGTCGCGCCGATGCGCGCCTGCGCCGCCGAGAGCGAATACAGCTTGGCGCCGGCGGCGAGCCGGCCTTCGACGCGAAACGCCTTCTTGACCTGGCCGTCGTGACGCGGGCCGAGGAAGGCCCGAAAGGGCACGAGCGAATCGCCGGCCACCGCGACGCGGGCGTCGAACACCGGCGCACGGAAGATGTCGCCGGCGCGGCCCGTGGCCTCCAGGCTCGCGCCGCCCGCCTCGACCCGGCCACGGAGCGCGAAGGTCGTGCCGGTCTCCAGGAAGCTCAGCACCGGGCCGGTAGCCACGCGGGCGGTGAAAGGCAGCTCGCGCCACGTGCCCTGCAGGTCGATGCGCGTCGTCAGCGCCTCGGCGCCGCCGCCCGCTTCGGCCTCCGCCGACGCCTTGGCGACGAGATCGAGCTCGGCGCCCTCGTGGCGAAAGCGCAGCGACGTGCGCTCCGCCTGCAAAGCGAGGACCTTGTACAGGCCCGGGCCACGGTTCTCGGGATCGCGCAGGCGCCAGTTGCGCAGGCCGTCGGATCGGCGCTCCATGTCGACTTCGCCGTCGCGCAGGATCAAACGCTCGATCACCGGCCGCCGTTCTTCGAGACTGCGCCACGACACGAGCGCAACCGCCTCGCCGACGACGGCGAACGGTCGCGTGGTGTCGGCCCAGGCGGCGTTCTGCACCGCGATGCCGCGAAAGCGCGCCACAGGATGGAAGTCGTTCGTCAAGCCGGCTCGCATCGACTCGATGGCCACGCTCCGGCCCGAGGCGCCGGCGAGCTGGTGGGCGACGAGCGGCCCGAGCCACAGCGGCTGCGTCAGCGTCGCCAGCAGCGCCAGGGAAAGCAGCGTCAGCCAGGCGATGCCGAGGCGACCCGGGGCTGTGCTGCGGCGCGCTGTCATCGTCGGCTCAGCGTGCGCAGCCACTCGGGACCGCAATTTGCCCGCAGCCGTATGTTCAAGGAGACCATCGATGACCACTTCGCCCGACAAGACACCGTCCGAACCTTCGCCCGACAACAACGCGGCCTGGGACGCCGAAGACGCACAGAGCAAGCAGCGTCATCCGCCCGTCGCGCCGAAAGACGAGGGCATTCTCGACTCGATCGGCAAGTCGATCTCGGAAGGGCTCACGGGCGCCGACACCAGCACGAACAAGACGCCGCCCCGATGAGGTTAGGCGGCCTCTTTCATCGCATCATGCCGGCTTCGCCACCCATCGTTGCACCGCCATGAGCACGCGACCGTACGAACGAATCGAACCGACCCGCGCCTCGCTCGATGCCCGTGCCGGACCCACGCTGGTGGAGTTCGGCACGCCGTGGTGCGGCCACTGCCGCGCCGCACAGCCGCTCATTGCCGCGGCGATGGCGGCGTTTCCGCAAGTGCACCACCTCCGCATCGAAGACGGCAGCGGCAAGCCGCTGGGGCGCTCGTTCGGCGTCAAGCTGTGGCCCACGCTGGTCGTGATGCGAGACGGTCACGAGTTGGCTCGGGTGGTTCGGCCGCACGACGCCGCGGCGATCGAGAGCGCGCTGGCCAAGGGGGCCGCGCGCTCCTGAGCGTCGCTTACTTGCCGCCACCGCCGTCGGGGTTGGCGCTCGTGTTCGCGCCCTTGCCGAACTTGTTGCCCAGGCGGCGGTCCTGGCGCGCGCCGAAGTTGCGCACCGTCTCGGCCTGCCGATGGGTGAAGCGCTTCACCGACTGCGACGTGCTGCGCGTGCGCTCGGCCTGACGATGGGTGAAGCCCTTCACCGACTGGGACGTGTTGTGCGTGCGCTGGCGCAGCGTCGGTCGTTCGGAGCTGGGTTTCGTCGTCGTGCGAGCGGTGGTCTGACCGTTCGCAGCGCGCCAGTTGGCCAGGGCTTCCTCCCGGTTCTGCGTCCGACGGTCGGCATCGGAAGAATAGGTCGCTGCGTGGGCCACGCCGGAGACGGCGGTCGTGGCGGCGAAAACGAGGGGCAGGGCGAGGGCGAGCAAAGACTTCATGGCGCTTCCTTTTCTTGTAAGAGGCCGCCTGCACGAGATGCAGGCGGCAGCGGGGGCACGTGTGCCGGCCCGGCGCAGAGTCTCCACCACCCTCCCTGCCCTGCCAACGGTCGGGGCCTGATCATCGTGGCCGACGCGAGCCCATCGCCGCGTCGGCGTTTGCCTACCCGGACTCCTGACTGATGAGAATCGCCACGTTCAACGTCAACGGCATCACCGCCCGCCTGCCCCGCCTGCTCGAGTGGCTGGCCGAAGCCGCCCCCGACATCGCCTGCCTGCAGGAGCTCAAGACATCCGACGAGACCTTCCCGGTCGATGCATTGCGCGACGCCGGCTACAGCGCCGTCTGGCACGGCCAGAAGAGCTGGAACGGCGTGGCCATTCTGTGCAAGGGCGGCGAGCTGGCGGAGCGGCGGCGCGGCTTGCCCGGCGACCCCGACGACACCCACAGCCGCTACATCGAGGCCGAGGCGCACGGGCTCGTCGTCGGCGCCCTCTACCTGCCCAACGGCAACCCGCGGCCCGGCCCGAAGTTCGACTACAAGCTGGCCTGGTTCGAGCGCCTCATCGCGCACGCCGGCACGCTCGTCGCCAGCGATCGCCCGGTCGTGCTGGCCGGCGACTACAACGTGGTCGCGAGCGACGATGTGGGCGACATCTACTCGCCGCGCTCCTACCGCGACGACGCGCTGCTGCAGCCCGAGACCCGCGCCGCCTACCAACGCCTGCTCGCGCTCGGCTGGACCGATTCGCTGCATCACCTGCACGGCGGCGAGCCGGTCTACACCTACTGGGACTATTTCCGCAACCGCTTCTCGCGCAACGCCGGCCTGCGCATCGATCACCTGCTGCTCAACGCGCCCGCCGCGGCCCGCCTGCGTGGCGCGGGCGTCGACAAGGCCGTGCGTGGGCGCGAGAAGCCGAGCGACCACGCGCCGACGTGGATCGAGCTCGGCTGAGCCGCCGCGCCGGAACGCGTCCGCCAGCTTCTGGCTAGGCCGCCGGCGCCACGACCGCGCCGGCGACGCCATGCCGGCGCAGCGACTGCGCGACCAGGCCGCTCGCCTTCGCCGACTCGACGAAGGCGCGCAGCACGCTCTCCACGTCGGCACCGCGGCCGGCCTGAACGCCCATCGCCTGCTCGATCACCATGAAGCGGCCCGGCAGCAGGCGCAGGCCGGGCAGCCGCGCGGCATCGGCCTCGAGCTGCTGCTTCACGCCGGCCGCCACGTCGGCGTTCTCGGCGATGAAGGCGTCGACGACCGCCGGCGAGGTCGGCGCGCGCAGGATCTGCGCGGCCTTGAGCTGCCGGCTGAGATGGAGGTCGTAGGCACTGCCCCTGCCGACCATGACGCGCGTGCCGGCCCGGTCGACTTCGGCGTTTTCGGCGAGCGGCGACGCCTGGCGCACGAGGTAGGCGCCTTCGATCAACACATACGGCGCACTGAAGCGGATGCCCTCGCCGCGCAGCGGGTCGATGGCGAAAAAGCCGATGTCGGCACGGCCGCTCTGCACCGCCTCGACCGATTTGGCCGCGGCATCGAACTCGAGCAGGTCGAGGCCGACGCCGAGCCGCTCGGCGAGCGCCGTGGCCAGGTCGACCGAGACGCCGCGGGCGCCTCCGGTGGCGGCGTCGCGGGCGGCCAGGATCGGGTTGCCCAGGTTGATGGAGGCGCGCAGCCGCCCCGTCGGCGCGAAGCCCGCCGTCACGGCGCGCTCCGGCCGCGAGCGCATGGCGCACGCCGCCAGCAGCGGCAGGGTGCAAGCAGCGAGAAGGTGGACGAAGCGGCGCCGGGTCGTGGACACATGCGGATCTCCTCGCTCCATTCTCGTCGAGAGCCGTGTAGTCTGCGGGCCGTCGCCGCATGCTTGCCACCGAATCCATCGTCATCGCGACCCACACCAGCACCGGTGCCGGCGGCCACGTCTCCGGGCTCGTGCACACGCCGGTCGACGCCCGCGCCGGCTTCGTCTTCGCGCACGGCGCCGGCGCCGGCATGGCGCATCCGTTCATGACCGACGTGGCCGCGGGGCTGGCCGCACGCGGCGTGGCGACGCTGCGCTACCAGTTCGACTACATGCAGCGCGGCTCGAAGCGGCCCGACGGTCCGGCGCTCGCGCACGCCGCCGTGCGCGCCGCGGTGGCCTCGGCGCGCCTGCGCTGGCCCGGCCTGCCGCTGCTCGCCGGCGGCAGGTCGTTCGGCGGCAGGATGACCTCGCAGGCGCAGGCGGCGGCGCCCCTCGACGGCGTGCTCGGCCTCGTCTTCTTCGCCTTCCCTCTGCATCCCGCAGGACAGCCGGGCAGCGAGCGCGCCGAGCACCTCGAGCGTGTGAGCGTGCCGATGCTCTTCCTGCACGGCACGCGCGACGCGCTGGCCGCCCCGGTGCTGCTCGACGCCGTGCTGGCGCGGCTCGGCACGCGTGCGCAGCTGCACCGCATCGACGACGCCGATCACGCCTTTCACGTGCGCGTGCGCTCGGGCCGGACCGATGCGCAGGTGCTGGCGGCGATGCTCGACCGCGTCGTGGCCTGGTCCGACGCGCTCGTCACCGGCGCGTGATACGGTCGCCGCGATGGACGCCCTGACCGCCACGCGCGCCTGGCTCGACCACGCCGTCGTCGGTCTCGACCTCTGCCCCTTCGCCAAGGCGCCGGCCGCGCGCGGCCAGGTGCGCATCGCGCTCAGCCCTGCGCGCGACTGGCCGGCGCTGCGCGACGATCTCGCCCGCGAGCTCGCGGCCATCGCCGCCGCCGACCCGGCAGACGTGGAGACGACCTTGCTCGTGTGCCCCGACGTGCCGGAGAGCTTCGACGACTTCAACCAGTTCCTCGACGAGGCCGACGACGCGGTGCGCGCGCTCGACCTCGAAGGCGTGATCCAGGTGGCGAGCTTCCATCCGCGCTACCGCTTCGCCGATGCCGAAGAAGACGACGTCACCAACGCCACCAACCGCTCGCCCTGGCCGACCCTGCACCTGCTCCGCGAGGACAGCGTCGAGCGCGCGGTGCGCGCGACCCCGGACCCGGCGGCGATCTACGAGAACAACATGCGCACCCTGCGCACGCTCGGCGCCGAAGGATGGGAGCGCCTGCGCGCCGCCTGGCGCCCCGACTGAAGCGCTCAGCCGCCCTCGCGGGCGGCCTCCTTCTCCATGTCCTTCAGCATCCGGTCGAGGCGGTCCTTGAGCTTCTCGGTGCTCAGCTTCTCGCGGAAGCGCTCGACCATCAGCGGCAGGGCGAACGGGCTGGGCACGTTCAACCGCTTCAAGAGCCTTGATTGGGACCACAGCTTCG
>CAXSEJ010000142.1:0-673 GCA_964236395.1 uncultured Rhizobacter sp. | reverse complement strand
TAGGCGACCTTCTGCGTGCGCATGCGCTCGAGCACCTCGGCCAGCCGCCTGATGTCGAGCTCCTGGCTGAGCACCTCGCTTTGCGCCTGGGTGAGCAGCATGTTGTCGGCGTCGTACTTGCGGAACACCTCGTAGAACAGCGTGCTCGAGGCTTGCAGCTGGCGCGTGCTCTTCGGCTGGCCGGGATAGCCGGTCGAGATCAGGCCCGACACGCGCGCGATCTCGCGAAAGCGCCGCCGCGCCAGCTCGCTGGAGTTGAGGCTGGCGAAGACGTCGTGCAGCAGATCGCCTTCCTCGAACAGGCTCTGGTCGCGCAGCGGTTCCGGGTCGACGGGCAAGGCGCTCAGCAGCTCCAGACCGTAGTCGTTGATCGAGATGCTGAAGGTGTTCGGCGCGTCCCTGGCCAGCCGCCAGGCGAGCAGGCTGCCGAGGCCGATGTGCGCGTTGCGGCCGGCGAACGGGTAGATGAAGAGATGCTGGCCCTCGCGCGACTGCAGCCGCTCGATCAGCAGCAGCCTGGGCGTGGGCAGGCGCGAGAGCTGCGCCTGGGTCTCCAGCATCGGCCGCGCCGCTTCGAGCTCGGGTTCGGAGAAGTCGCCCTGCGCCGCGCCGGCGAGGACGTCGAGCACGGCATCGGCGAGCTCGCTCGAGAGCGGCATCTTGGCGCCGGCCC
>CAXSEJ010000141.1:0-6950 GCA_964236395.1 uncultured Rhizobacter sp. | reverse complement strand
GCGCCCGCCGCCTGGGCATCAAGGACGAGATGTTCGAGAAGCGCGACATCCATATTCACGTGCCCGACGGCGCCACGCCGAAGGACGGCCCGAGCGCGGGCGCGGCCATGACGACGGCCTTTGTCTCGGCGCTGACCGGCATCCCCGTGCGCGCCAACGTGGCGATGACCGGCGAGATCACGCTGCGAGGTGAAGTCACGGCGATCGGCGGGCTGAAGGAGAAGCTGCTCGCGGCGCGCCGCGGCGGCATCACCAAGGTGCTCATCCCGGAAGAGAACGTCAAGGACCTGCAGGACATTCCCGAGAACGTGAAGAACCAGCTCGAGATCGTTCCCGTCAAGTGGATCGACCAGGTGCTGGAAGTCGCACTCGAGACGGCACCGCAGCCTCTACCCGACGACGAGCCGGCGAAGCCCGCCGACCCGGCTGCCGCGGTGCCTGCCGCGACTGCGGTGCCGGTGCCGGGCGAGGTCATCACCCACTGATTGCCGCTATACTCGCAAGCTCCTCGCTGCTGCCCAAAAGCGGTGGCGAGCGATGCGGGAGTAGCTCAGTTGGTAGAGCGCAACCTTGCCAAGGTTGAGGTCGAGAGTTCGAGACTCTTCTCCCGCTCCAGATGTTGAAAAGGGAAGCTTCGGCTTCCCTTTTTCCAGTCAGACGGCGCGGTAGCAAAGCGGTTATGCAGAGGATTGCAAATCCTCGTAGCCCAGTTCGACTCTGGGCCGCGCCTCCACTCCCTCACGCCGGTCATGCCGCCCTGGGCCGGGCGCGCGGTTCGGTCAGCGCGCTGTCCTCGATCAGCTGGCGAAGGTGCGCCAGCTCGGCATCGTGCTCCGCCTGTCGTTCGCGAAACGCTTCCAGCTCCACGTTCTGCTCGACCAGCCGCTCCTCCGTCCTGGCGCGGATGCCTTGCGCGTGGCGTAGCTGTTTTTTCAAGTCGGCCACGATCTTCTCGTCCGCAGCCAGCTCCGCATTCCGGTCCTCGAGACGTGCGATCTCCGTCGACTTGGCGGCGACCTGGCGGGCGAGCTGCGACTCGCGGCGCCGTCCGGAGCGCAGGCGGATGCGCAACAGCACGTAGGTGATCGACACGCCGACGAGGCTGATCGAAGCGATGAGCAGCAAGCCCCACAGGACGTGGATGATCGCTTTGGTCTCGACGGCGTAGATGGCGATTTCGGTGGCGGTCACGTCGCTGTGCAAGGTCGCGGAAAGGCTGCAACATCCTGGCGTGAATTCGTGAGGAGAACGCGCCGATTAGCGGCACGAAGGGTGCGCATCTCTGTGAGCGCCGCAGTCGCACCTGTAGTCGGCGATGCAGCACGGGGAAGGCATGGAGCACGCGGCCGACAGTCCTGCGTTGTCGGCTGTCCCGCTACAGTGGCGTGTGGCCCGGGTGGCGAAATCGGTAGACGCAGCGGGCTTAAAACCCGCCGCTCGCTGCAAGGCGGCGTACGGGTTCGAGTCCCGTCCTGGGCACCACGCGGCCCGACCGAGCAGGTCGGCATGCGGGCTGCCGTCGTCATTCGCTGACCGCCGCTAAAATAGCACGGTCGTTCGATTCACCATTTCGCTCGCCGGAGCCGCCTCGATGAAAGTTCTCGTTCCCGTCAAGCGCGTCGTCGACTACAACGTCAAGGTCCGCG
The DNA here is from genome assembly GCA_964236395.1 of uncultured Rhizobacter sp. GTDB lineage: Bacteria > Pseudomonadota > Gammaproteobacteria > Burkholderiales > Burkholderiaceae_C > Schlegelella_A. The sequence goes on along the minus strand of CAXSEJ010000141.1, from coordinate 5,304 downwards.
TCAAGTCCGACGGCAGCGGCGTCGACATCGCCAACGTCAAGATGAGCATGAATCCGTTCGACGAAATCGCCGTCGAAGAGGCGGTGCGGCTGAAGGAGAAGGGCGTGGTCACCGAGGTGATCGCTGTCTCCTGCGGCGTGCAGCAGTGCCAGGAGACGCTGCGTACCGCGATGGCCATCGGCGCCGACCGCGCCATCCTCGTCCAGTGCGATGAGGAACTCCAGCCGCTCGCCGTGGCCAAGCTGCTCAAGGCGCTGTTCGACAAGGAGCAGCCCGGCCTCGTGATCCTCGGCAAGCAGGCCATCGACGACGACTGCAACCAGACGGGGCAGATGCTCGCTGCACTTGCCGACCTGCCGCAAGCGACGTTCGCCTCGAAGGTCGAGGTGACCGATGGCTTTGCCAGTGTCACGCGCGAAGTCGACGGCGGTCTCGAGACGCTGAAGATCAAGCTGCCGGCCGTCGTCACGACCGACCTGCGCCTCAACGAGCCGCGCTACGTGACGCTGCCCAACATCATGAAGGCGAAGAAGAAGCAGATGGACATCTTCAAGCCGGCCGACCTCGGCGTCGACATCAAGTCGCACCTCAAGACGCTGAAGGTCAGCGAGCCGCCCAAGCGCGGTGCCGGCGTCAAGGTGGCCGACGTGGCCGCTCTGGTGGCCAAGCTCAAGAACGAAGCGAAGGTGATCTGACATGACCGATGTGAAGGCACTCGTCGTCGCCGAGCACGACAACGCGACGGTCCGCCCGGCCACGCTCAACACCGTCACCGCCGCGCTCGCTTGCGGCGGCAGCGTCGACGTACTGATCGCCGGCTCCGGCGCGCAGGCCGCGGCGAAGGCGGCCGCGGAGATCGCGGGCGTGACCAGGGTCCTGCTGGCCGAGGGCGAACCGTTCGGCCATGGCCTGGCCGAAAACGTCGCCGCCCAGGTGCTGGCGCTGGCGCCGGGCTACACCCATATCCTCTTTCCAGCCACGGCGTCGGGCAAGAACATCGCCCCCCGCGTCGCGGCCAAACTCGACGTGGGCCAGGTCTCCGACATCATCAAGGTGATCTCGCCCGATACCTTCGACCGGCCGATCTACGCCGGCAACGCGATCGCCACCGTGCAGAGCCTCGACGCGGTCAAGGTGATCACCGTGCGCACCACCGGCTTCGACCCGGCAGCCGCGACCGGCGGCTCGGCCAGCGTCGACAACGCGAACGCAGTGGCCGACGGCGGCACCTCGCAGTTCGTCGGCTCCGAGATCGCGAAGAACGACCGGCCCGAGCTCACCTCGGCCAAGATCATCGTCTCCGGCGGGCGCGCGCTCGGCTCGGCGACCAAGTTCAACGAGGTCCTCACGCCGCTCGCCGACAAGCTCGGCGCCGCCCTCGGCGCGAGCCGGGCCGCGGTCGACGCCGGCTATGCGCCGAACGACTGGCAGGTCGGCCAGACGGGCAAGATCGTGGCGCCGCAGCTCTACATTGCCGCAGGCATCAGCGGCGCCATCCAGCACCTTGCCGGCATGAAGGACTCGAAGGTCATCGTGGCCATCAACAAGGACGAGGAAGCGCCGATCTTCAGCGTCGCCGACTATGGCCTGGTGCAGGATCTCTTCGTCGCCGTGCCGGAGCTCGTGACGAAGCTCTGAGCACCGGCCCGCACCGATCTCTCCGGCCCGCCCGTCGATCCTTCGACCGGCGGGCTTTTTTCCAGACACTTTTCCAGACACAGAAGGGTTCGAAGTGAGCTACATCGCACCGGTCAAGGACATGCTGTTCTGCATGGTGGAGCTCGCCGGGCTCGGCGAGGTGGCCGGCTTGCCCGGCTTCGAGGAGGCCGGCGTGGAGACGGCGCAGGCCGTGCTCGAAGAGTGCGCCCGCTTCAGCCAGGAGGTGCTGGCGCCGCTCAACCGCGAGGGCGATGTGCGCCCGTCGACCTGGAAGGACGGCGCCGTGACCACGTCGGCCGGCTTCAAGGAGGCGTTCGCGAAGTTCGGCGCCGGCGGCTGGCAGGGCCTGCAGCACCCGGGCGACTTCGGCGGGCAGGGGCTGCCGAAGACGATCGGCGCCGCCTGCATCGAGATGATCAACAGCGCCAACATGAGCTTCGCGCTGTGCCCTCTGCTCACCGACGGCGCCATCGAGGCGCTGCTCACGGCCGGCACGCGCGAGCAGCAGGACGCGTTCATCCCGAAGATGATCTCGGGCGAGTGGACCGGCACCATGAACCTGACGGAGCCGCAGGCCGGCTCCGACCTGGCTCTGGTGCGCACCCGTGCCGAGCCGATCGGCGATGGCCGCTACCGGATATTCGGCACCAAGATCTTCATCACCTACGGCGAGCACGACATGGCGGGCAACATCGTCCACCTCGTGCTGGCGCGCGTGCTCGGCGCAGCCGAGGGCGTGAAGGGCATCAGCCTGTTCCTGGTGCCCAAGTTCCTGGTCGGCGCCGACGGCTCCCTCGGCGCGCGCAACGACGCCTGGTGCGTGAGCATCGAACACAAGCTCGGCATCAAGGCGAGCCCGACGGCGGTGCTGCAGTTCGGCGACCGCGGCGGCGAGGGGCTCGACGGCCCCGGCGCCGTCGGCACGCTCATCGGCGCGGAAAACCGCGGCCTCGAGTACATGTTCATCATGATGAATGCCGCCCGCTACGCGGTCGGCATGCAGGGCATCGCCGTGGCCGAGGCCGCCTACCAGAAGGCCGCAGCCTTCGCGAAGGAGCGGGTGCAGTCGCGCCCGGTCGACGGCTCGGTGGCCGGCAGCGCGGCCATCATCCACCACCCCGACGTGCGCCGCATGCTCATGACGATGCGCGCCTACACCGAAGGCTGCCGGGCGATGGCGATCGTCGCGGCGGCCGCGTCCGACGCCGCGCACCACCATCCCGACGCCGAAGCCCGCAAGGAGAACCAGGCGTTCTACGAGTTCATGGTGCCGCTGGTCAAGGGCTACAGCACGGAAATGAGCATCGAGGTCGCCAGCCTCGGCGTGCAGGTGCACGGCGGCATGGGCTTCATCGAGGAGACCGGAGCGGCCCAGTACCTGCGCGACGCGCGCATCCTGACCATCTACGAAGGCACGACGGCGATCCAGGCGAACGACCTCGTCGGCCGCAAGACCGGCCGCGACGGCGGCCGGGTCGCCATGGCGATCGCCGCGCGCATCGCCGCGACGGAACAGGAGCTGCAGCGGAGCGACTCGGTCGCGGCGCGCTCGATGCTCCGCCGGCTGCGCGCCGGCCGCGAGGCGTTCGAGCAGGTGGTCGAGTTCGTCGTGGCGCGGAGCCGGAGCGACCCGAACGCCGTGTTCGCCGGCTCGGTCATCTACCTGATGCTGGCCGGCAACGTCATGGCCGGATGGCAGATGGGCCGGGCACTGCTCGTCGCCGAGCGCTCGCTTGCCGCCGGCGAGGGCGACCGCGCCTTTCTCGAAGCCAAGATCGCGACGGCGCGCTTCTACGCCGAGCACCTTCTTGCCAAGGCGCCAGGGCTGCGCGACAGCATCGTCGAAGGCGCCGAGAGCGTCACGCAGATGGCCCTCGAATCGTTCTGAACCCTTCCACCCGAGAACTCTCCATGCCGCTGCCTGCCGCTCTCGCGAATTTGCCGCTGCCGATCATCGGCGCGCCGCTCTTCATCGTCAGCCACCCGGAGCTGGTGATCGAGCAGTGCAAGGCGGGCGTCGTCGGCTCGATGCCGGCGCTCAACGCGCGCCCGGCGGCGCAGCTCGACGAGTGGCTTGCAGAGATCACCGAGACGCTGGCGGCGCACGACCGAGCCCATCCCGAGCGCAAGGCGGCGCCGTTCGCCATCAACCAGATCGTGCACAAGAGCAACGACCGCCTCGAGCACGACATGGAGGTGTGCGCGCGCTACAAGGTGCCCATCGTCATCACCTCGCTCGGCGCGCGCACCGACGTCAACGACGCCGTGCATGCGTGGGGCGGCGTCGTGCTGCACGACGTCATCAACAACATGTTCGCGCGCAAGGCGGTCGAGAAGGGCGCCGACGGGCTCATCGCGGTGGCGGCCGGTGCCGGCGGCCATGCCGGCGTGAAGAGCCCGTTCGCACTCATCAGCGAGATTCGCCAGTGGTTCGAAGGCCCGGTCGCGCTCTCGGGCGCCATCTCCACCGGCGGCGCGGTGCTCGCGGCACGGGCGATGGGTGCCGATTTCGCCTACATCGGCTCGGCCTTCATCGCCACCGACGAAGCACGCGCGGCGCCTGAATACAAGCAGATGATCGTCGACAGCACGAGCGACGACGTTGTCTACTCGAGCCTGTTCACCGGCGTCCATGGCAACTACCTGAAGGGCTCCATCCGCAACGCCGGCCTCGAGCCGGACGCGCTGCCCGAAAGCGACCCGACCAAGATGAACTTCGGTGGCGACGCTGCCAAAGCCTGGAAGGACATCTGGGGCTGCGGTCAGGGCATCGGCGCGGTCGACGCCGTCGTGCCGGTGCGCGCGCTCGTCGCGCGGCTGAGCCGCGAGTACGAAGAGGCGAAGCGCCGTATCGCCTGAGGCGGCCGCGATTTCGTCACGCCCCTGACGCTCGTGGCGTCACCGGGCCGGTGCTACAGTGCCTCGATGGCCTGACGGCCCGTCTCGAGCGCCCACCCTGAGGGCCCCGGGTCGCGACCCGCAACATCCGGTACAGCCGGCGAGCGGAGGGATCCACCCCCACTGACAGCCCGGAAACCGGGCGTGAAAGGTGAGCGACATGATGCAGGAAAGCAGGTCGAACTCGTACCTGTTCGGCGCCAACGCGCCTTACGTCGAAGAGCTGTACGAGGCCTACCTCGACAACCCGGGCTCGGTGCCCGACAAGTGGCGCGCGTACTTCGATGCGCTGCAGAACGTGCCCGCGCCCGACGGCTCGCAGGCGCGCGACATGGCGCATGCACCGGTCGTCGAATCCTTCGCCCAGCGCGCCAGGGCCAACGCCTTCGGCAACCGCGCGTCGGGCGAAGACCTGGCGATCGCCAGGAAGCAGGTTCACGTGCAGTCGCTCATCGCGTCGTACCGGTTCCTCGGCTCGCGCTGGGCCGACCTGGACCCGCTGAAGCGCCAGGAGCGACCGAAGATTCCCGAGCTCGAGCCCGCGTTCTACGACCTCACCGAGGCCGACATGGACATGGTGTTCAGCGCGACGAACACCTACTTCACGACCGCCGAGCAGATGACCCTGCGCGACATCGTCCAGGCGCTGCGCGAGACGTACTGCGCGACGATCGGCGCGGAGTACATGCACATCACCGAGCCGACCGAGAAGCGCTGGTGGCAGCAGCGGCTCGAGCCGATTCGCGC
>CAXSEJ010000140.1:6040-6971 GCA_964236395.1 uncultured Rhizobacter sp. | reverse complement strand
TTCTTGTGCGTGTCGGCGAGGATCTGGATTTCGATGTGGCGCGGGTTCTGGAGGAATTTCTCCATGTAGACGGCCGGATTGCCGAAGGCCGCGCCGGCTTCGCTGCGGGTGGTCTGCACCGCGGCGACGAGTGCCGCTTCGGTGTGCACCACGCGCATGCCGCGCCCGCCGCCGCCGCCCGCCGCCTTGATGATCACCGGGTAGCCGATGGCGCGGGCAGCGCGGATCGACTCCTTGGGGTCGTCGGGCAGGGCGCCTTCGGAGCCGGGCACGCAGGGCACGCCCGACTTGATCATGGCCTGCTTGGCCGCCACCTTGTCGCCCATCGTGCGGATCGCCTCGGGCGTGGGGCCGATGAACGTGAAGCCGCTGCGTTCGACGCGCTCGGCGAAGTCGGCGTTCTCGGAGAGAAAGCCGTAGCCGGGGTGGATGGCTTCGGCGTCGGTCACCTCGGCGGTGGCGATGATCGCCGGCATGTTGAGGTAGCTTTGCGCCGACGTTGCCGGCCCGATGCAGACCGCCTCGTCGGCCAGCTTCACGTACTTGGCGTCGCGATCGGCCTCGGAATAGACGACCACCGACTTCACGCCCATTTCGCGGCAGGCGCGTTGAATGCGCAGCGCGATCTCGCCGCGGTTGGCGATCAGGATCTTCTTGAACATCAGCGCACGCTGCCCCGGCGCGCTGGCGCGGCCACCGCTTCCCCGGCGGGCCTCATTCGACGACGAACAGGGCCTGCCCGAATTCAACCGCCTGACCGTTCTCGCACAGGATCTCGCGAATCACGCCCGAGGCGTCCGCCTCGATCTCGTTCATGATCTTCATCGCCTCGATGATGCAGACGGGCTCGCCTTCCTTGACCGTGCTGCCGACCTGGACGAAGGCGTCGCTGCTCGGGCTGGCCGAGCGATAGAAGGTGCCGACCATCGGC
>CAXSEJ010000140.1:0-6030 GCA_964236395.1 uncultured Rhizobacter sp. | reverse complement strand
CCGGCCGGCTCGGCTTGCACCGGCTGCAGAGCCGGCGCCCCGGCCTGAGAAGGCACTGGCGTGGCCGAGACGGCATTTCCCTGCCCGGGAGCCAGGCCAGGAACGGCTTTGACAATGCGCACCTTGCCGTCCGCCTCGGCGATTTCGAGCTCCGATATGTTCGACTCCGAAACGAGGTCGATCAGTGTTTTCAGCTTGCGCAGATCCATGCGATTCCAGGTGAACGAGGCCGCCGGAGTTTAAGCGCATAGCCGAAAGAAGCAGCTGAGTTCAGCCAAGTTGCTGAAACTTGTCACTTCACGGTCGTGGCCCAATGGCGCAGCCGGCCGCCGTCGAGCACGCCGAGGTGGCGTGCCGCCACGTCGCCATCGGAGCCGAACACGCACGAAAACGGCAGGGCGCCGGTGCGGTTGCCGAGCTGCCTGGCGAGGTCGAGGCCGGCGAATCCCGCCAGTGCCACAGGCAGTCGCAGTCTGCGCTCCAGAACGAACCGGCTTGTCGCCTCGCGCTGGTCGACGGCGAGCGCGAGCACCCGCCAGGCCGCCGCCTGCTCGGCGGCGAAGCGATCGAGCAGCGCCATCTCGGTGACGCACGGCGGGCACCACGTCGCCCAGAAGTTGACCAGAAGCGGCCGGCCGCGTTCGAGGCGGGCGGGCGTCGGCGACGGTGGCACCGCCTCGAATTCCATGGCCCAGACGTCGTCCACATCCGTGCGAGCGCGCCAGAGGGCGGTGCCACCACCGGCCAGCAGGGCGCCGGCCGCGGCCAGGCCAACCCAGGCCGAGCGTCGTTTCACGAATCCGCTTCCAGGGCGCGCAGGGCGGCCAGATCGCCGCGCTCGCTCCGCCCTCGCCCGTCGCGGCGGAGGGCGCCGCGCATGTCGTCGTAATCGAGGACAGCGAGTGCAACGTGCACCCGCGCCTGCAGCACGCCGCTGTGCTCCCAGACGTCGAGCACGTCGATCGAGCGGCCGCGCGGTCGGTCGAGGCTCGACGTGTCGTAGTCGATGCGCAGGTCGATGAGGGCGAGCTCGGCCGACTTGGAATCGTCGCAGTAGAGGTCGAGGCGGACGCTGCTGAGGCGCGTCGCCGTGCCGCGCCAGACGGCACCGGTGAGGTGCGGACGAAACGCCTGCAGCCGCTCCATCCAGCGGGCCGCGATGCGGCGCAGCTCGGCGAGCTCGGCCGGCTGCGAATCGGCGTGGAAGAGCTCGATGTAGGCACGGACCTCGTCTTCGACCTCGTCGTTGCCCGGCAGGGTTTGGCCACGGCCGTCGCGACCCAGGTCGCGGGCGGCGCGGCGCTTGGCCGGGCCGTACTCCATGCCTTCCTCGACGATCAACCGCGCCGCGGCGAGTGCAATTTCCGAGCTCGCGTGGCTGACCATCGGCTCATTTTAGGAGCCGGGCTCAGGGCACCTCGACGCTGCCGAGGCGCGCTGCCATCGTCCCGGCTCGACCGAGCACGTAGGCCGAGCCAGGCCGCTTCTCGAAACGTTTGGGCGCCGGCAGCATCACCGCGAGCTGGGCCGCCTGCGGCGCGCCGAGGGATGCCGCGCTGCTGCGGAAGTAGCGCCGGGCGGCGGCTTCGGCGCCGAAGATGCCTTCGCCCCACTCGACGCTGTCGAGGTAGATCTCGAGGATGCGGCGCTTGCCGAGCAGTGCCTCCATGGTGTAGGTCAGGACCAGCTCCTGGCCCTTGCGCAGGAAGCTGCGCTCGCCGCCGAGGAAGAGGTTCTTGGCCAGCTGCTGGGTGATGGTCGAGCCGCCCACCACCTTCGGCGCCCCGCGCCCGGGTTGGGCCTGCGCCCGCTGGTTGCGCTCCCAGGCCTGCTCGAGGGCGTCCCACTCGACGCCGCTGTGCTCGGTGAAGCCGGCGTCCTCGGCCGCGACGACCGCGCGCTTGAGGTGGATCGAGATGCGGTCGTAGTCGAGCCAGCTCCGGCGCCAGCGCAGCTCGCCCGGGCCGGTGGCCAGTCGCCACGCCTCCGAGCGCTGGAATGCGGTCGAGGCCGGATCGACGAACCGCATCAGGCCGATGCGCAGCACGAAGTACAGCTGCAGCGCAGCGAAGCAGACGAGCACCAGCCACAGGAAGCGGCCGATGCGCAGGCCCCCTCCGCGGCTCATCCCCGTGCCAGCCGCGCGCGCAGGTCGGCGAGCACGGGCGCGGTGCGCGGTGCCACGCCACGCCAGAACTCGAACGCCTCGGCCGCCTGCTCGACGAGCATGCCGAGGCCGTCGCGACCGATCGCCCCGCCACGCTCGGCCCAGGCGATGAAGCCATCGGCCGGCGCGCCGTACATCAGATCGCAGGCCAGGGCGCCGGGTCGGAGCACGCCCGGGTCGACCGGTACCGGCGCGCCGGCGACGCTGCTCGCGCTGGCGTTGACGACGACGTCGAAGCCAGCGCCGCAAGCGTCGAGCGGTCGGGCCTCGAGGCGAGCGACGCCGCCCTCGTGCTGCGCCTGCCGGTGCCGGGCGACGAGCCGGTCGGCCCGCTCGAGGCTGCGGTTGGCGACGATCACCTCCGCCGGGCTGCGGCCGAGCAGCGGGCCGAGCACGCCGGCCGCCGCGCCGCCGGCGCCGATGAGCAGCAGCCGGCGCCCGCGCAGCTCGGCGCCGGCGTTGCGCTCGATATCGCGCAGCAGGCCGACCCCGTCGGTGTTCTCGCCGATCCAGCCGCCGGCGTCGAAGCGCAGCGTGTTGCACGCACCCGCCAGCCCGGCGCGCGCGCTGTGCCGAGGGCAGAGCGTGAACGCCTCGAACTTGAACGGCAAGGTCACGTTGCAGCCCCGTGCGCCGCCGGCGCCGAAGTCGCGCGCGGCCGCGGCGAAGCCATCGCCGGCGCAGAGCAGCCGCTCGTACGTCAGCGACTCGCCGGTCTGCGCCGCGAACGCCGCGTGGATGAAGGGCGACTGGCTGTGCGCGACCGGGTTGCCGATCACCGCATAGCGGTCGCAGCCGGCGGTCATGACGGGGCGCTCAGCGTCGTCTCGAGGTTCTCCTCGCGCGTGAAGCGAAAGCGCGAGGTGATCACGAGCTGGTCGGCCTTTTGCCGCATCGGCACCGTGAAGCGGCCGTAGGGCCCCGCGGCCATCACGATGGCGACGGCGCGGCGGTCGAGCACCTTCGAGCCGGAGCTGCGCACCACCTCGGTCTCGACCACCTTGCCCTGGGCGTCGACGGTGACGTTCATGGTCAGCTCGCCGTAGAGCTTCCGGCCCTGGTTCTCGGGGAAGTTGCGCGTGCCGCGCTCCTCGATCTTGCGGCGCAGCTGGTCGTAGTAGAGGGCGTAGACCTCTTCGCGCGTCGCCGGGCTGATGTAGCGCTTCTTCGGCCGCGCGTTTTCTTCGTTGATGCGTTTTTCGATCTCGGCCAGCTGCTCGACCAGCTGGCGGCGCCGGTTCTCCTGCTCGCGCTCCTGTGGCGTGCCCTGCTCGCGCAGCGGGTCGGTCGGCGGCAGCAGGGCGAGCTCGCGCCGCAGTTGCGTGAGCAGCTGCTGCTGCGTCTCCTGCATCTGCTCGATCTGCTTCCTGGTGTCTTCGTTGGCGTCGCCGAATTCGGTGGTCACCGAAGGCGGCAGCGGCGAGGTGGCGCGGCCGGCGCTCGCCTCGCCGCCGCCGGCCAGGCTCGCCTGGGCGATGGCCTGTGCCTTGGCGGGCGGCTCGCCGGAGCGCGAGTTGACCAGAATCACCTCGAGCGGCGTGTCTTCGAAGAGGCGGTTGAAGCCGGCGGGGTCGACGAAGCGCACGCCGAGCAGGACGGCATGGACGCCGATCGAGATGCCCAGCGCGATCTGCAGGGCCGAGAAGCGGATCGGGCGCTCGAGCTTCACGCCGGGGCGGTGGCGACGACCGCATCGGGCTGGGCGCCTTCGTCGCCGGCCACGTCGATGGCGAGCGTGAGCGGCCCGGCGCCGGCCTGGGCGTCGTCGTCGTCGCCTTCGGGCGCGGCCTCGACAGCATCGTCGCGGCGTGCCACCACGCTGGCGGCCAGGTCGAGGGTGAGCAGGTCGGCGGCACCGACGCGCACCCGCACGGCGCTGCCGCGGCCGAGCTGCTCGGCACCGACGGCGCGAAAGACGAGCGGCAGGCTGTCGGCGCGGACCAGGCCGTCTTTCATCACCGTGGCATCGAGCTCGGCGATGTCGTTCTGCGCCAGGTAGACGAGCGCCCAGTAGCGCTCGACCGACGCCTGGAAGGCGTTGTAGGCGGCGTACGAGGCGTCGAAGTCGGCGATCACCGAAAGCAGCGAGACGTCTTTGGCCTTGAACGGCGCCACGAGCGCAGCCGTGCGGCCGTGGCGAGCGCAGGCGATGATCTGCCACTGGTTCAGCAGGTCGACGTAGCGGCGCAGCGGCGAGGTGGCCCAGGTGTACTGGGCCACGCCCATGCCGGCATGCGGCGCCGGCCGCACGCCCATGCGCACCTTGATGCCCGGTGCCATGCTCGCCTGGCTGCGGTAGATGCCCGGCACGCCGCACTCGGCGAGCCAGCCGCCCCACGTGCTGTTGGCCAGGATCATCGTTTCGGCGACGACGAGGTCGAGCGGCGAGCCGCGCTGCCTGGTCGTGATCTCGACCCGCTCGTCGCCCGCGATGGCCGCGCCGTCGCTGCGCTCGATGCGGAAGGCGTAGTCGGGCCGGTTGAAGTTCTCCGGCTTGCCGCGCACGATCTCGCGGTTCGCCTTCAGGTGCCGGGCGAGCCGGTGCAGGAAGGAAAGCTCGGCGGCGAACGGCACGCTGTGGGGCAGGCCGGCGGCGAGGCTGGCCTCGTTGACTTGCGTCTCGAGACGGTCGTGGCGCAGGTTGGCGGCGATGTGCACGCGCTCGATGCGGGTCTCGCTGCCGAGAGTGGCCAGGCTGGCCTCGTCGATCGTCAGGTACAGCGAGACGACCGGCGCATCGGCGCCCTCGGCCAGCGTGAAGGCCTCGACCACCGCCGGCGGCAGCATGGTGAGCTTGTGTCCCGGGATGTAGACGGTGGAGAGCCGGTCGCGCGCGATCTGGTCGACCGGCGAGCCCGGGGCGATGGCCAGGGCCGGCGCCGCGATGTGGATGCCGAGCCGCACCTGGCCCGAGCCGAGCCCCTGCACGGAAAGCGCGTCGTCGATCTCGGTCGTCTCCGAGTCGTCGATGGAGAAGGCGCGCGCATCGCTCGTCGCCAGGGCGTCGCGGACGGCGGGTGTCTCGAGCGCCGCGAAGCCGGTGCCCTTGGCGAACTCCTCGAACAGGAAGCGGCGCCAGTGGAACTCGTACGGCGAATCGATCGCGCCGGCGGCCTTCAGCAGGTCGAGCGGCGGGCGGCCGGTGCGGCGCGACGCGTCGACCACGGCCCTGTACTCCGGCGCGTTCTTGTCCGGGCGGAACAGGATGCGGTAGAGCTGCTCGCGCACCGCAGCCGGGCACGTGCCGCCGGCCAGCTCGGTGGCCCACGCATCGACCTGTGCCGCGACCTGGCGCTTGCGCTCGATGCCGAGCAGGGCAGCCCTGACCGTCTCCTCGGGCGCCTTGCGAAAGCGCCCCTTGCCGAGGCGGCGGAAGTAGTGCGGCGCGGCGAAGAGGCGCAGCAGCGTGGCGGCCTCCTCGACCGTGGCCGTGGCGGCGCCGAAGTAGTCGCGCGCGAGCTCGGCGAAGCCGAAGTCGCCTTCGGGCGCGAATTCCCAGGCCAGGTCGAGGTCGACGTCGGCGGAGACCCTTTCAGCGGCGGCCAGCAGCGCTTCGGGTTCCGGCTGGGCGAAGCGCAGCAGCACGTTGGCCGCCTTCACCTTGGCACGTTTGCCCGAGCCGAGCTCGATCTGCAGGGAAGCGTCGGTCTCGCTCAGCACGCGGCCGGCGTGGAACTTCCCGGCGTCTTCGAAGAGGGCATTCATGGGTCGGCGATTGTCGCCCGGGGCGCTGACCTAATAGCTCCGGCCGGCCTTGTAGCGGGCGTGGGCACGGGGCGTGAGCGCGGCCGTGCGGGCAATGGCCGCGAAGCTGCCCGCGGCATGGGCGTGGCAGATGGCCAGGCCGAGGGCGTCGGCCGCGT